>DAIDJT010000082.1 GCA_027451265.1 Bacteroidales bacterium
TTACATCTCCGGCTGAACCTGACAATGCCTCCGGATGACGGGTTGGGCCATACCATGAACTTATCCTCCTTCGGAATTTCACCTGAGGAGGTGACGTTGTTGGACTTACCCGGGGTGGCCACCGCCATTGATATGATCTCCTCAGCCCCGTCTCTCTTTCTGCCCATGCTGACATCCTCACTCTGAAGTCCAAAGGTAAGAGTATCCACCACCAGCATTCCCGAAGTGAAAATGCCTATCTCCTCCCCGTCCTTGCTGAGCTTGAAAGAGGCGTGCCTGTTTCCTGCAGCTGTATTGCCGTCAGCCCAGATAAGTATGAAGTTCCCGGCACCCAGTATAACCGACGGAAGTCTCCATTTGTCAGGATCGTTGAAATTGTCAGTAAGGTAAAGGTCGCCCAGGAAAATATCCCTGTTGTCGCCGTTGTAGAGTTCTATCCAGTCACCGTATGCGCCATACTCATCAGCCAGGGTTTTCTTGTTGTCAGCCATGAATTCATTGATAAACAGCAGCGGTGTGTCTCCTGCCACAGGGGCAACATCGGCCGGGTCACAGGGCAGGATTGTTATTCCGCCTGAGCCCTCCGCTGCCATTACCTGGTAGCTAATTACGTCCCTGTCAGATATTCCGTCAGCAGTTGCACTGTAAAATCCGTTGCCGTCGCCGGTCATGACAACTTGCTGAAAAGGGCCTCCCGCCACAGAGTACATCAGTGTGACGGTTACCGGAGGGTCAGCAGACTCCACTAACGCACTGACATGAAGCGGTGATCCTTCTTTTCTGGTATGAGTGATATACTTTATGACGGGATCGGGGTTTCCCGTTTCGATCTGACCCGCCATCGATTCACTCCTCACCCGCAGGTATGTGTAGAGGCCCCATTTGACGTGAGCTCCGGTAGCAGATGTAAATGAGTTCAGAAAATCAGTATGATCATAACCGTAATCCTGCGGATAAAACGGATCGCCGGCAATATATGGTGAAATCATCTCCTTCCTGGCTTCAATGGCCTGCACCAGGGAGTCTGTATCAAGCGCCTCGCTGATAAGCTGTGCCGCATAATAACTGAATTGCTTTCTCAGAGCCTGGTTATTGATTATCCGGTCATAGAGCGGACGCTCCTGGTCGCCCGGCTGCCATGAATAGATGTTCCTGGTTGCCCAGTCAACACCAAACCAGTCAATACCGAATGTGTTGTCAACATCATACGGAATATATTCGAACTTCCCGGTACGGCTGTTGTGATAGAGATAGAAGTTGTTCTTGTTATAGATATACCCGTCCCAGTCACCGCAGAATATCTGAACCGCCATGATCTTCAGATAGTCCGGTATGTTGAACACCCTGTCAAGGTCACACGGCAGCGCCGCATCGGCTGAATTGTGCAGGACACCAATAAATTCCGCAAGATCAGAGAAGTCATCCTCCTCCTCGTTGGTCGTAAGTTCATAGACCCACCGTGAGCCGTTCCAGATTTTGTAGCTTGAAGGAGCCACTCCCATATATGCGAGATCGGCCGGGTAAAGGCACTTGTAGAGGTTGCCGTCCTTGTTGCCGAAGCGTGACTTCACGAACTCCTCGTCTATGTGTTCAACGTTGACATACAGGCCGTAATAAGTGCCGTTTATATGAACCCTGACATGGTTCGCCCGCGGTGCGGGGATATTCCATTTCCTGAGTATGTCCCACATTATCTTGGAGCGCATCACCGAAGGATCATTATGTTCGCCGTTAAGGTTCATCTTTTCAACACCCTGGTATTTTCCCCCTTCGGTATAGGTGTTGAAGGATATCTTGAACGATTTCTTTCTCGACTGGCGCGAAGTGTTTCCCCTGAGCCTGAAACCAACCTGGTCGACCGTATCGCGAACCGATCCGTTGTCAAAAACGAAAGTTGCCCGGAACTCCCTGTCGCTGTCCGGATTTGCATAAATCCACGCCAGGGTATCAGGATTAATTGTCAGGTAAACTGCCGGAACGACCGTGTCAGCGAAGAGCTGCCCGTTATCCGGAAAGGAGGGTTGTGACCGGAGGACGGCACCGGTGTTCAGCAGGAGCAGAGTGAAGACAAATGCTCTTCCGGCGGTACCGGTCATTAGCAGTATGAAGGCCAGCGCCTTTTTCATCATACAATATTACTCAATTTAATACCTTTATGTGGTACAAAACAACCGTATACCAATGAGCCCGCAGCCACTCAGATTCACAGACGGTGTGGTCACTATCCGCAAGTTCAGACGCATTGACAAATTCCGGATGGCAGAGATAGCCAACAATGAAAAGGTGGCTGCCAACCTGAGGGATGCGTTCCCTTCACCCTATACCCTGGAAGATGCCAGGAAATTCATTTCGATGTGCCTCCGGCAGGTGCCGTACCAGATATTTGCAATTGAATATGAGGGGGAATATGTGGGAAATATCGGCCTGCACAGGCAGGATGATGTTTACCGCAGGACAGCCGAACTGGGTTATTTCATAGGTGAGCCGTACTGGCATAAGGGGATCACTCCCAGGGCAGTGAACCTCATCTGTGAATATGGCTTCCGTGAACTTGATATCATAAAAATATTTTCGGGGGTTTTTTCATTCAACACCGCCTCGCAACGCGTGCTGGAGAAATGCGGATTTACCCTGGAAGCCGTGCTGAAGTCTGCCGTCATCAAGAACGGCAAGATCTGTGACGAGTACAGGTATGCCAGATTCAAGGATTAACAGACCGTAAGGGGTCACTGAAGTCCACAATCCGGATTGCCGGGTGACAGCCTGGCGGGACTTGCGGTTGACGACCGGACAAGCAGGGCCGGGGGACAACCGCACCGGAAAGAAAAGGCCTGGTGGCGACCTGGTCACGATCAGGCATGACAATCACGGGGACGACCGGAAAACGACCGGAAAACAATCTTCCAGCAGAACACTGAGCTTTAGCCAATGCCCGGGGACTCACTCCTATAACCGATCGAGGACTTTCCTGAGCTTCTCTCCCACTTCAGTGGCCACCTGCCTTACTGTTTCGTTGTGGACAGCACCCATCGCCTCTGACGGGTTCACTGCAGCTATCTCAATATTGCCCTCGCCCTGCTCTATTACAAGCACATTGCAGGGAAGCATCACCCCGATCTTGTCTTCGGCCTGAAGGGCCCTGTAGGAATAAGCCGGATTGCATGCACCGAGAATACGGTATCTCTTGAAGTCAACTCCGAGTTTATGCTTGATTTTCTCATGCAGGTCAATCTCTGATATCACACCGAATCCCTCGGTGAAAAGCGCTGCGGTTACCTTTTCCACTGCATCATCAAATGATGTACTGAGGGTTTTTGAGTTATAGTATGCCATTGCCAACGTGTTTATTAATGATTCTGGTTTAACAAACAGTAAACAAAAATCGCAGCGATTGGTTCGTGAAAATTCTTTTCTGCCTGTTCAGCCTGGCTTGTTATTGCCAGGGATATGGTAACTTTACTCTTGCCCTGGTTACAATTCCATATAATAAGCAGAACCATGAAGACAATACTTAAAAGTCTTTTAATCGGGCTGGGATGCCTGGTCAGTTTATCGTGCACCAAACAGCAGAACACCGGAAATTACATTGAAACCTTCAACGCTGACTTCAGGAATGAGCTGGCAGACCTCCATGTATCGAATGCTTCATATGCTGTCTTCAGCCGTGACTCGGTAATATTGCGCGACAGCTTCAGCGCTGAAGGTGGCGCAACCAGCAGCGATTCGCCTTTTCTGATCGGGTCTGTCACAAAGGTTTTTACCGCCGTGGCCATAATGCAACTCCAGGAGGCAGGGAAACTGGACATTGACAAACCCGTCACTGAGTATGTCCCCGATTTCCGGATAAGGCAGCGCTTCCCTGAATCTTCGCCAATAACCCTCCGTGCGGTGATGACACACCATGCCGGTATCCCGTCAGACAACTACCTTCATAAATTCAGCAAAACACCAAATGACTTCAATGATCTTCTTGTTTACCTCAACAACGGGTACACATGCTACCCCGTAGGCGAAATATGGGCTTATTCCAATCTCGGGTATGCTCTCCTCGGGGTGGTTATTGAACGTGTCAGCGGCATGAAATATGAGGAATACATCACCTCGCACATCCTTGAGCCCCTCGGGATGAATTCTTCGGGCTTCTACTCTGATTATGAAAGGCAGAAACATCTGTCGGCAGCATTTGATGCAGGGGGCGTCCCAAAAACCGAACTTCCCATTTATGATAAGCCTGCCGGATCAATCTATTCGACAGCCAATGACATGATCAGGTTCGGGCGTTCATTTATTGACAGAAAGGAGGTTCTGCTGAAAACCGAAACCATTGAACTGATGTATGAGCTGCAGAATGCCGATAACCTTCTTGACCTTGATCACCTGTCAGCCATATGTTTCAACTATAAGAACAAAGCCTGGGAACTGGGGCGGTTGCTTGAACACGGCGGGGCCACAATGTATCACCGTGCACAGCTTGTCATAGCTCCTGATGCCGGCCTGGCCTGCGTCCTCCTGTCCGACTCTCCCAACGGCAAGGATAATGCCTGGAGACTTGACGAACAGCTGATGGTTGAATATTGCAAGGAAACAGGAATTGCCCCTGACAGGTCACTTAACCGTGAAAAAAAGATGCAGTTCACCCCGATACGGAAACAGGACCTGCAGTCATTTGCCGGCAGCTATGCAATGCCCGGAATGGTGTGCCGTTTCTACTGGAAACATGACCACCTCTCCCCTGTCATCAACGGGCAATATTTTTACCTGGCTCAGCATGACTCCGGTTCTTTTGTACCTGCAAAGAGATTCATGGGAATGATGTTCAAGTCTAAAAGGATGTACTTCCTCCTCGAGGAGATAAACGGCAGGAAGCACTTCATCCAGGCAATGCCGTGGGGCGGACTTGCGATCATCGGAACACGGACAGACCCGCAACCCATACCGGATATATGGAGGGCCAGGGCGGGTGAATATGCGGTTTCAAATGCTGCAGCCGGGGATGCCCCATCGATAGAAAAAATGAGTATCTCACTCGAAGATGGCTTTGTCATTCTCAGGTACGGTTTCAGCCCGGAAATGAGCTTCGGACAGAACGCCTCTGCCGCGCTTGACCTGGCAAACGACAATGAGGCCTTTATCCTGGGCTATGGCCGCGGAGGAGGTGAAAGCGTGATCTTCATACCTGACGGCAGCAGTTTCAGTTTTATGGGTTTAACTTTTAAGAGGATCTGAATGAAAACAAGATTTTTTATCATGACGCTTGCGGCTGTATTTTTTTACTCCGGAGCCATTAACGGCCAGAAACAGGTTAAGCCTCGCAACGGCTGGCATCTTGTCTGGCAGGATGAATTCAACGGCAAAAGCCTTGACAAATCTAAATGGAACGTGCTGCTCCGCGAGACCAGCAAACACAATGAACTGCAGTACTATGTGCCTGATGAGGTTTATGTCGAAAACGGTATTCTCAGGATCAGGAGCCGGGTGCGCAAGTACGGATCAAAGGAATATACAAGCGGCAGGCTTGACACTGAAGGAAAATTTGCCCCCGTCTACGGCCGCTTCGAGATACGTGCAAGGCTCCCGCGAGGACAGGGCCTCTGGCCGGCTCACTGGCTCTACCCGCAGGAACGCGACTGGCTAATGGAGAAGACCATGGAAGATGCAGTTGCTGCCGGCAAGGAAAGACTTATACCGGAATTAAGACCCTGGTACACGGAGATTGATATCATGGAGTTCCTCGGACATGAGCCGAATGTCCTCTATGGCACTATCCACTACTGTGCCTATGACGGTACCAGGAAATCAAGCTCGGGAACCTGGAGAGACACTGTTGACTACACCAAAGACTTTCATGTGTATGCCCTTGAATGGGAGCCAGACTCAATCCGCTGGTTCATTGACGGTAACCTGATACATGCTACCGCCAGTGGCATACCCCATAAACCGCACTACCTCATCCTGAACACCGCCGTGGGCGGAGGCTGGCCGGGGAACCCCGATTCCACCACGGTTTTTCCTCAATACCATGATATTGACTATGTCAGGGTTTACTCGAAAGACTCCTACTTCCCGCAGAAATAACAAAACATCCTGCCGGTTGTTATATGACATGAAACAAATTCACCATACGGTGAGCTGAAAACATGTCAGAAACAGGCAGGCATAAGGAACTGGCTCCCGAAGAACGGGAGCAGCTGATCACGCTGCTCAGGGCCCGCTTCATGAAGCACCCGGAGCGCCATAAAGGCATTGAGTGGGAAAGGATACAGGACAGACTGGAAGCTGACCCGCTGAAACTCGGGTCGCTTTTTGAAATGGAACGCACCGGCGGCGAGCCCGATGTTGTTGGTCATGACAAGGTATCAGGTCAGTTTATATTTTATGACTGCGCTGCAGAGACCCCGAAGGATCGCAGAAATCTCTGCTATGACCATGAAGCCCTTGATGCCAGGAAAGAGTTCAAGCCCGCCAGCAGCGCAACTGAAATGGCAGCTGCCATGGGCATCGAACTCCTCACGGAAGAGGAATATGGTTATCTACAGACACTTGGCGATTTCGACACAAAAACTTCAAGCTGGCTGAAAACTCCCCCGGATATCAGGAAACTTGGAGGTGCCATTTTCGGCGACCGCCGTTTCGGCCGCGTTTTTATCTACCATAACGGCGCATCATCATATTATGCCGTTAGGGGATTCCGCGGATCATTAAAGGTTTGAAATCCGGTCCTTCTGCAGGGTTGCCATTTGACGGCAGGAATTGAATTCCGGACCTGTCTGGCTGATTTCCATTATCCGACAGGGATTGGCCTTTTATGGTACAATTATTGTGGCAAACTTCCTGACCCCTAACCACTACCGAAATGAAAAGAATCATCATTCCCCTGTTGCTGGTTCTGACAGTTTCCTGCGAAATGCTGATGGATTGCCCTAAATTGGTTAAGGGAAAACCGGAGGGCCACCTGGTTGATGACCGGGAGCTGAAAACCATCAAAACCCTCTTCGGGGCAAGCAATTTATCATATGAAAACTATCAGTTCTACAGACTCGAGAGTGTCATCTCGGGTGAGTTTTATGTCAGCTGCCACCAGTTTGTCAACGACCTGAAAGTATGGACCGGTGACCTGATCTTCCATTTCGACAAAAACGGAAAATTCGAGAGCCTCTCGGGAGATATTGTTTCCGCCATCGACGCAGGAACATCACCATCCATGGATCTGTCTCTGGTTGAATCCAGGTACCTGGATAGAATAAAAGAGGACAGCTTTTACAGCAACAGTACAAGCGTTGCCAACGGGTGCCTGACTTGTGAACTGGTCTACTGTGAGCTTGCTAAAAGTGAAGGGGGGCCGGCTCCGGATTATGTGCTGGCCTGGCTGGTAAAACCAGAAAAATCAGATTACCCGGTTGCAGTCATAATTGACTCGGACCAGTCGGTAGCCTATTTCAATAACGGAATTGTCTTTTAGAACGTCCCCGTAAAGCTCCCCGGGAAAAGTCAAAAGCTCTGATGAAAAGGAATTACCAGTTTCAGGAAATTGTCCGATCAAGGATAGCAACCTTTGACATATTCGGGATTGGCCTGAAGAAGCATCACATCCCCGCGATGCTTGAGTTTGATGTCACGGATAGCAGGGCAAGGCTCAGGGAACTCAGGAAGAAAGGAGTCAGCATATCATTCAATGCATGGCTGATTAAGGTTATCGGAAGTGTGGTTTCAAAACACCCCGAGGCAGCTGCATATCTATATAACAAAAAGAAAATCATAATTTTCAGTGACATTAACGTGTCACTTATCGTTGAAAAGAAGACAGGTGATGCAAGGGTTCCGATACCTCTGGTTATAGAAAAGGCAGACAAAAAATCTGCTGCTGAGATCTCGGCTGAGATCGACGTCGCCAAAGGCCAGGAGCTGAGCCGTGATGATATTGTCTTAAAGAAAAAGTCATCTGCGTACGAAAGGCTTTATTACCGCCTGCCGGGGTCAATAAGGAGACTCTTCTGGAGAATTTTGCTGAAAAACCCGAAGGCAGCTTTCCGGACAATGGGCAACGTTTCCGTCACTTCAGTAGGAATGATAGGCAGAGTAAACGGATGGTTCATACACAGATCGGTTCATCCCATATCGTTTGGAATAGGCTCCGTGCTCATGAAGCCTGTGGTAATCGGGAATGAGATAAGGAGCAGGGAAATTTTGAATATGACAATCCTCGTTGACCATGATGTCATAGACGGTGCTCCCATGGTCAGGCTCCTGGGTGACCTGACAGACTTCATCGAAAATGCAAGGGAGACGGACCTGGTTCCGGGCCCGGAACAAAAAACTGAAGCCGGCTTGTAACACCGGTCTCCTGTTGACTCACCCGCGATTAATCCCCTCCTCTCATTTTGGTACGCAGAGAACAATCTTTGGGACGCAGAGAAAAACCGGGATGACTTTTAAGGTCGAACTTTGGCTTAAGATTTAGTATTAACTAACAACCTTAGGCTATGAAAACAAAAACATTTATTATGGTGTGCCTGTTAGCCGGCATTGGACTGACACAGCTTTCTGCCCAGAAGCCTGATGTCACAAGATCTTTCAGCTACACGGTCGAACAAGGCTATTGGTCTCCTGTGTACTGCGAGAATGATCAGGGCGTACTGGTAGTGGTGGATGTAATTACAGGCACAATCGCTTCAAAAGTAGTTGTGCACTATAATAGTAACATGTACCAATGGTACATGCTTCAGTGGAGCGGTGAACTGACGAGCGCACTAAATCAGGAAGTTTTTCAGATTCACGAATCCGACAAGATAGACATACCTGAAACCGATGTTTACTCGTATCATTTCAATCTCGTGGGTAACATGGGAAGCCATTATATTAACTCAGGTATATTAAATATGAATGACTGGACAATTGTTTGTAACAAATCAGTCTGCCCGGGAAAATAACAAACGCTGCGGTTCAGTTTGTGGTTTTGGAAACTGACCTGGGCATAAGCTGTACAGCATCAAATCTGAAGTGACATATTTATCATCAGGTGTATTTTAATCAGAAAGCCCCCGGATCATAAGTCGGGGGCTTTTTCCTGCCATTATTATTCATTCTGGTACGTTTAGAACAATCTTCGGGACGAACAGAACAGCCGGACGGTCTCGAACCGAACCGACCGTTAAGCCCCGGCACGGTGTGCCGGGGCAGGGAGGTGTCAGACTGCAGCGCGGGCTTCGGGCCCGTATCAAAAACTGAAGCCGGCATTTCTGCCGGCTTCCTGTTGACCCACCTGGGCTCGAACCAGGACTCTGCGGAACCAAAATCCGACGTGTTGCCAATTACACCATGGGTCAATCGGCGCCTCATAAGGCGATGCAAAATTACTATTTTTCCGGGAATTTCAGGTCTGCTCAGTCTCGTAAAAGATGAACGGACAGTCAATGAAAGAGTGAATTATCTGACCCAGCTCATACTGATCATCATCACCCTTCGCATAATACCACTCTATGGAAACCATCTCATGGACATTCGGATAAAGCGCCAGAC
>DAIDJT010000083.1 GCA_027451265.1 Bacteroidales bacterium
GTTCCGTTTTTGGCATTTCGGGTTTTTCGGTGCGCGGCAGTGAGCTGCTCTTCCCGGACTATACCCCGGACGGTTTCGTCATTGCCTCCGAAAAGACTTCCGCCACCGCCAGGCCGGCATTTTTGACCGGACATGAGATTTTCCCTCCCGTGGCTCCCATGCCAGGAGAGAAACCTGTAAAGGACCCATTGCTGCCGGTGACGCCCATGCCAGGAGAGATACCTGTAAAGGACCCATTGCTGCCGGTGACGCCCATGCCAGGAGAGGTACCTGTAAAGGACCTCTTGTTACCGGTAACACCCATGCCTGGCAGGGTACCGGAAAAGGACACATTGCCTCCCGTGGTGCACACGCCAGATGCTGACTCCGTGAGTGACACACCTCTGCCGTTAATTTCTGAACCCCGGCCCTACCGCAAAACCGCACACCTGTTCAATCCCCACAGCTGGTTCCCTTTTTATGCCGATCTGGATGAAATACGCACCGATCTCACCACCGTCAGGCCCGGCCTTACACTAATGTCACAGAACCATCTGAGCACACTTATCTCCACCCTGGGGTATGAATACAGTGACGGGAAACATTATCTCCATTCCGGAATCACATGGAAGGGCTGGCACCCTGTAATAGATGCAGATGTAACATGGGGAGGAGACCAGCTGATCACCAGGGACTCCACTGTGAGCCAGCTGCCGGAGAAGAGAGGGGCCGACCTGCAGCTTAACCTATCCGTTTATGACCAGTTGTGGTTCGCCCACGGCAAATTCAGACAGATGCTGATGCCTGCCCTTTACCTCAGTTACCGGAACAGGTATGCATGGCTCAAGGGCGAGAACAGGTATGACAGGGACATACTGGCTCTGACCGGCAGACTTTATTTTTCAAACACGTTCCGTACCGCATACCGTGACATAAATCCCAGGTGGGGACAGGTGTTAGATCTGAGGCTGACAACCACACCGTGGGATACGAAGTTTTACAGCCCCAGAAGTTATTTCAGGACCATCTTCTTTTTTCCGGGCGCACTGCCCAATCACAGCCTCGCATTCAGGGCCGGATGGGAGAACCAGGCTCCGGCACGCAAACAGATCTACCGTAACACACTTCCCTGGCCCCGCGGCTATGATTATGACCTTGTTGCTGAAAAACTCTTCTCATTCTCGGCCGACTATACACTGCCGCTATTCTATCCTGACCTGGCCGCAGGCAGTTTCCTTTATCTCAAAAGGATCAGGGGCACTCTGTTTTATGACTATTCAAGGGGAGTGGATGTACGCAACTTTGATAATCAGAGCTTTAATGGCGGAACTGACCGGTTCAGCTCCGTCGGGTCAGAGCTGCTTGCTGACTTCTTCGTGCTGAGAATACCCTTCGAATTAAGCGCAGGGGTGAGGGCAGGATACCTGCCACAGGAGGAAAGATACTTTGTTAACGGGGCTTTTTCAGTCAATATTTACGGCACCGTCCTGGGAAGAGAGCGCTGACGCCATCTCCCGGATGAGCTCCCACGCCTTCAGAACATGGGTTTCCGTGAGGTTCGTCTGAGCCGTCACCATCCTGAGCACATACTTTCCGTCTGCCTTTGTATGAGTGAGATAAATCTTGCCCGTGTCATTCAGTGCGTGGTTGATTTTCTCGTTCAGGTGGTTTGCTTCTTCATCATTCATTCCGGCAGGCCGGTAACGGAAGCAGACGGTATTAAGCGGCACGGGGGCCAGAAGCTCGAATCCCTTCTCCGTGCTGATGAGCCCCGCAAGCATCTTTGCCAGGCGGATATGCTCCCTTATCATCGATTGCAACTGCTCAACACCGTAACTCCTGATCACCGCCCACAGCTTGAGCGCCCTGAACCTTCTGCCGAGCGGAATGCCCCAGTCGCGGTAGTCATTGACTTCTCCCCTTGTCCGTGTTTTGAGGTACTCGGGCAGAATCTCAAACGAGCGGATAAGTGATGCCGCATCGCGGACGAAATATGCCGAGCAGTCGAAGTTTGTGAACATCCACTTATGCGGATTGAATACCAGGGAGTCAACATATTCGATCCCGTCTGTCATCCACCGCATCTCGGGCAATAGTAGGGCTGTTCCTCCCAGGGCGGCGTCAACATGCAGCCAGATGCCATGTTTCCGGCATATCTCACCTATTGCTCTCAGCGGATCGACGGCAGTGGTTCCTGTTGTTCCAAGGGTGGCAACAGCACAGCAGGGGATATACCCACCTGCCAAATCCTTCTCTATTGCCCTCTCCAGGGCCACAGGATCCATCGAAAAGTCGTTCCCGACCGTCACCTTCACCAGGTTGTCCCGGCCGAACCCGGCCACTCCTGCGCCCTTTTCCACTGACGAGTGGGTCTGGGTTGAAACGTATATGCGCAGTTTGCCTGCATCGGAGAGCCCCTCCCTGTTGGAGCGGAACCCGGTGGCTTTTTCCCTCGCCGTGATCAGTGCAGCCAAAGTGGCCGAGGAGGCGCTGTCCTGTATGACTCCTTCAAATTCAGGTGGTATTCCCGTCATAACCTTGAGCCACTCCATCATTTTTTCCTCCAGCTCGGCAGCTGCCGGGGATGTCTCCCAGAGCATGCACTGGGCTCCGAGGGCTGCGGTGAGCATTTCGGCAAGCACTGAAGGAGGACTGCTGTTGGCAGGGAAGTATGCGAAAAAATTGGGGCTCTGCCAGTGGGTGATGCCCGGTATGATTATCTCATCAAAGTCATGCATGAACCGGTCAAAGGGCTCACTGCCGGAGGGTGGCATATCAGGCAGGGCATTTTTCACCTCGCCCGGTTTTACCCGTGACTTTACCGGGTATTGCTCAACGTTCTCAAAGTAGCGGGCTATCCATTCAACGATCTCATGCCCGTACCTGCGAAACTCGTTGCTGTCCATGATATTATGCTATTGAACCACAGAGTCGGCAAGGAGAATTATCCTGTTCCTCTTCACCTCTATCACGCCGCCTGTAATCTCAAACCGTACTTCAGTGCCCTGGTCATCGGCCATGATTACGGACCCGGCATCCAGGGTGGAGATGATGGGTGCGTGGTCCTTCAATACCTGGAAAGAGCCCTTTCTGCCCGGAACTCTCACCGACCGCACCTCGCCTGAGAATATGGTCCTGTCAGGTGTTATGATTTCAATCTTCACTTCCGCGGCTTTTAGTCTTTACCTGTGCTCTTCAAGCAGTTTTTCGCCCTTGGCAATTGCATCCTCTATTGTGCCCACAAGCATGAAGGCAGCCTCGGGATACTGGTCCACGGCACCGTCAATGATCATGTTGAATCCCCTGATAGTGTCTTCAATTGAGACAAGTTTTCCGGGAATGTTTGTGAACTGTTCTGCCACATGGAAAGGCTGTGAGAGGAACCTCTGCACCCTGCGTGCGCGGTGAACAGCAAGTTTGTCCTCCTCAGAAAGCTCATCCATACCAAGGATGGCGATTATATCCTGCAGTTCATTGTATCTCTGAAGTATCTCCTTGACCCTCTGTGCGCAGCGGTAGTGCTCCTCACCGACGATCTCCGGGGTAAGTATCCTTGAGGTTGAGTCAAGCGGGTCAACGGCCGGGTAGATACCCAGCTCGGAGATCTTGCGGCTCAGCACCGTGGTTGCGTCAAGGTGAGCAAATGTGGTTGCAGGGGCGGGGTCAGTGAGGTCATCGGCGGGCACATAGACAGCCTGGACCGAAGTGATTGACCCGTGGCGTGTTGAGGTGATCCTCTCCTGCATCACACCCATCTCGGTGGCCAGGGTAGGCTGGTAACCCACCGATGAGGGCATGCGCCCGAGCAGTGCGGATACCTCTGACCCTGCCTGGGTGAAACGGAATACGTTATCCATGAAGAAGAGGATATCCCTTCCTGTGCCTTCACCTTCCCCGTCGCGGAAATACTCAGCCACGGACAGCCCCGAGAGTGCCACGCGTGCACGTGCACCCGGAGGTTCGTTCATCTGACCGAAGACAAGTGCCAGCTTGGAATCCTTGAGTGTCTCCCGGTCAATCAGGTCTATATTCCATCCGCCTTTCTCCATGTCCTCCATGAATTCCTTGCCGTAGGAGATCACACCTGCTTCAAGCATATCGCGGAGAAGGTCATTTCCTTCCCTTGTACGTTCGCCGACACCGGCGAAAACGGACAGGCCCGAATAAGCCTTCGCAATGTTGTTGATGAGCTCAAGGATGACAACAGTCTTGCCAACGCCGGCACCGCCGAAGAGGCCGATCTTTCCTCCCTTGGAATATGGTTCGATGAGGTCAATCACCTTAATGCCGGTGTAAAGCACCTCCTTCTCGGTTGACAGATCCTCGTATTTTGGCGGTTTGCGGTGGATCGGATAGCCTCCTTTCTTGTCAAGCGGACCAATGCCGTCAATAGGTATGCCGGTAACGTTCATCAGGCGCCCCCTGATCTGATCACCCACGGGCATTACTATCGGCTGCCCTGTGGCAACTACCTCCATACCGCGCTGCAACCCGTCGGTTGAATCCATGGCTATGGCCCTGACGGTTTTCTCCCCTATATGCTGCTGGCACTCAACAACCAACACTGTGCCATCCGGCCGTTTTATCTCAAGCGCATCAAGAATATTTGGCATATCTGTGCCGGCCGTATCAAAGGTAACGTCAACCACAGGTCCGATGACCTGACTAATCACTCCTGTTTTATTTGCCATCTCTCTGACTTAAAATCTGTTTCAATCGTTTCTGAAAAATAATCCTCTGTTTTCTGTCTCCGTGCCCCGCAGCCGATGTCACTTAACTCTTCCTATCAAGTTCACTGCCAGTTGCTTGAGCTCATTTTTTCTTTCGGCCTGTACAGCCACCTGGTCAAGGGCCTGAAATGCCCTGTTGAAGTAGTCATAGGCCAGGTTTTCTGCCTGGAGCCTTACCTCCAGTTCATCATAGATTGCCCTGACTTCCTGCACCTTTTCATCCGGGTCATGGTCGCCCGGTCCGAGAAGCTTTCTCAGTCGGGTCAGTTTGCTTCCGCCTGCCAGCTCAAGAGCCTTCACCAGTAGGTATGTCTTTTTGTTTGCAACGATGTCGCTGCCGGTCTTCTTGCCAAACATTTTGGTATCGCCGTAAGTGTCAAGCACATCATCCTGTATCTGGAAGGCAATCCCGAGGCAGCGTCCGAATTCGTAAAGCAGGTCCTGGTCCTTTTCCGGGGCATCGGCAATTATGGCTCCGATCTTCAGTGAGGCAGCAACCAGCACCGCGGTCTTAAGTTCAATCATCCGAAGGTATTCGGCTTCGGAGACCACTCCCTTTTTCTGATAGTCAAGATCGAGCTGCTGGCCGGTACAAACCTCAATTGCAGTCTTGTTGAAGAGTTTCAGTGCTTTTGGAAGAGCCTTTTCAGGGGCCTGCCCTATGCACTCCACCGCCACGAATGCCATGACGTCACCTGAGAGTATTGCCTGGTCGGCGCCCCATTTACTGTGTACTGTGGGCGATCCCCGCCTCACCTCTGCCTTGTCGATTATATCATCATGGATTAGGGTGAAGTTATGAAACACTTCTATCCCTACCGCCGGCATGACAGCTTCATCGATCTTGTCCCTGAAGATGTTGCATGCCATCAGGCACATCACCGGCCTGAGTCTCTTTCCCCCTATAGACATGATGTATCTGACGGGCTCAAAGAGCTTCCCGGCTTCCGGTGTGCCGGCCAGGCTTGCAACAGCCTTGTCTGACAGTTCTCTCAGGTAGTCGCTGGCGAACATGATTCTCCTTCCGTTATCCGTTTAGTGCCTCGGCTCCGCTCACCACCTCAAGCAGCTGGTTGGTGATGCTGGCCTGACGTGCCTTGTTGTACTGAAGTGTAAGATCCCTGATAAGGTCTGTGGCGTTGTCGGTGGCCTGGTGCATGGCTGTCATGCGGGCCCCGTGTTCCGCCGCGAATGAGTCAAGCAACGCCCGGTAAAGCTTTATGCGCAATGTCTTCGGAATAAGTTCTGAGACAATGCTTACCTGGTCAGGTTCGTAGATATAGTCTGCCGGGGCAGCTGCCGCGCCGCCGGAAACATTCATCGTCACAGGAAGGTACACCTCGTCGGTGAGATTCTGGATTGCAGCGTTCCGGAACTGGTTGTAGACAATCTCTATCGTGTCATACTCCTTCGTCACATAATGCTGCATAAGTCTGTCTGCCAGTGCGGCTACCCTGTCAAACGTCAGACCTGTATAGAGATCGCTGTGGTCAGCAATGATATTGCATTTCAGCTTCCTGAGTGAATCATGCGCCTTCTTGCCTACCGTTATCACCGCGAGATCGCCCCTTTTAACAAGGTCACCGTACTTCTCCGACATTATCCGCCTGGTCTCCCTTAGTACGTTGGCATTGAAAGCCCCGCAAAGTCCCTTGTTGGATGTCACCACCACAAGCAGTACCTTCCCGCTGCCCTTTTTCCTTTCGGCATAAATGTTTTCGGTCTCGGTATCGCGCAGTGCAGCGCTGAGACCTGCCTGGATCTCATTCAGCTTGTCGGCATAAGGCCTCAGCTGGACTATCGCATCCTGTGCCTTGCGAAGCTTTGCCGCAGCCACCATCTTCATGGCGGAGGTGATCTGGCGGGTTGATTTTACCGAGCTGAGCCTTACCCTTATTGCCTTTAAGTTTGCCATCCTGCTATATTACAGTTCAGTACTATCGTGACTGGTACCTCGAGGCTACCTCTGCTGCAGCCCTGTCAAGAACCGCTGTCACCTCGTCATTGATGACTCCCTTCCTGATTGTCTCAAGCACATCACTGTGATTGTCGCGGAGGAATGCCAGGAAGTCGTTTTCGAACAGTCTCACCTTGTGTACCGGCACTTCCCTGAGAAGGCCCCTTGTGCCGCAGTATATGATTGCAACCTGTTCCTCGACCTTCACGGGTGAATACTGGTTCTGCTTGAGTATCTCAACGTTCTTTGCCCCCTTGTCAAGCACTGCCAGTGTGGAAGGATCAAGGTCAGACCCGAATTTCGAGAAGGCTTCCAGCTCACGGTACTGGGCCTGGTCAACCTTCAGGGTGCCGGCCACCTTCTTCATTGATTTGATCTGGGCGTTACCCCCTACCCTTGATACCGATATGCCCACATTAATTGCAGGTCTGATACCGGCGTTGAAGAGGCTTGACTCAAGGAATATCTGACCGTCAGTGATCGAAATCACGTTTGTGGGAATATATGCTGCAACGTCGCCTGCCTGGGTCTCAATGATCGGGAGTGCAGTGAGTGATCCGCCTCCCTTAACCATATGGCGGATTGAATCGGGCAGGTCATTCATCTTCTGTGCCACTTCGTCGGATTCAATGACCTTTGCTGCCCTCTCAAGAAGGCGTGAGTGGAGGTAGAAGACGTCACCCGGATAAGCTTCACGGCCGGGCGGGCGGCGGAGCAGCAGTGAGACCTCGCGGTATGAGACTGCCTGTTTTGACAGGTCATCATATATGATCAGGGCATCACGCCCGGTGTCACGGAAGAATTCGCCGATGGCTGCTCCTGCAAAGGGTGCATAGAACTGGGCTGCTGCGGAGTCGGCCGCCGTGGCGGTGACGATGACTGTATAATCCATGGCACCATGGCTCTCAAGTGTTGCAGCAATGTTTGCAACGGTTGAGCCCTTCTGGCCTATTGCCACGTAAATGCAATATACAGGCTTGCCCTTGTCATATTCAGCCTTCTGGTTGATGATTGTGTCAATGGCAATTGCCGTCTTGCCTGTCTGGCGGTCACCGATGATAAGTTCACGCTGGCCGCGGCCTATGGGTATCATGGCATCAATTGCCTTAAGGCCTGTCTGTACGGGCTGCTTCACCGGCTGACGGAAGATGACTCCCGGCGCCTTTCTCTCAAAGGGCATCTCGTAAAGCTCCCCGGTTATGGGGCCGCGGCCGTCAATAGGCTCCCCGGTGGTGGTGATCACCCTGCCAAGCAGGCCTTCGCCAACCATTATTGAGGAGATCCTGCCCGTGCGGCGGGCTATATCACCCTCCTTGATCTTCTCTGAGGGACCGAGGATAACTGCTCCGACGTTATCTTCTTCAAGGTTGAGAACTATTCCCTTGATATCTGACTCCACGAACTCAATCAGCTCGTTTGAGCCTACGTTCTTCAGGCCGTAGATGCGCGCAATGCCGTCACCGACCTGCAGCACGGTTCCCACCTCCTCAACATCAATGGCGGTCTTAACTCCTTCAAGCTGCTGCCTTAGAATCTGTGATACCTCTGAAGGTTTAATATTAGTCATATCTCTGAATCTTATAAACTACTTTTCGGCATATCCTGCCAGTGAAAATTCCTTTCTGAATCTGTTCAGCCTGTTCCTGACGCTTGCGTCGATATATGAATCATCAACCCGTAAAATGAATCCGCCCATGATCGATTCGTCAATCTGTTCGTTGAATTCAATCTTTCCGGCATTTTCCCCGGATACAAGGGCTGCCATCTCTTTCTTAGTCGCTTCGTCAACGGGAACGGCAGTGGTAACGGTTACCTGGCGTATCCCCCGGTGACGGCGGGTGAGGTCAATGAAGTTCCTTGCTGCTGCTGCGAGGAATTCTCCGCGGCCGTGAGTGAACATCAGGGAAATGAAGTTCACGGTTACTTTTTCGGCATCATCACCCGTGAGGGCAATGACAGCGTCTTTTCTCTTCTGTAACGGAATGACCGGATTGCTGATCACATCCTTCACCTCCTTCATGGCGCAAAGGCGGCTGATATTCTTCATATCCCTGTAGACGCCGTCAATGACGTTGCTGTCAAGGGCAAGTTCAAAGAGGGCCTTCGCATATCTGACAGCTATCCTGGCTGTGTTCATGAGGTCAGTTCCTGTTTGCTTCGATCTCGTTAATATATCTTCCGATCAGCTTCTGCTGTTCGGCGTCGCTTTTGAGAGTCTCTCCCACCACCTTTGAGGCAACCTCAATGGCAAGCCTGGCCACCTCCTTTTTAACCTCGGCTATGGCTGAAACTTTCTCGCGTTCAATCAGTTCGCGTGCACGGCGGACAAGTGCATCTGACTCTGACTGGCCTTTCTCCTTTGCTTCCGCCATCATCCTGTCATATGCAACCCTGGCATCGCGCAGTATCTTGTCACGCTCCTCACGTGCCTTGCGCAAAATGACCTCGTTGTCAGCCTGCAGCACCTTCATCTCCTCACGCGCCTTTTCGGCAGAATCAAGGGCATTATGGATCATGTCCTCACGCGACTTGACGGCCTTCATGATAGGCCCCCATGCAAATTTCCAGAGCAGGACGAGCAGGATAAGGAAAATAAGCGTTGTCCAGAAGACTGTCCCTATGGCGGGACTGGCAAGACTGCTTTGTAGTAACATAATATCCTGTTTTGTTTAGTTCATTGTTAAAGCCTGCAACCAACCGTTGCAGGCTTTTTTGAATTAGCCTTTCTGAATCATTGCGACAACAATGGCGAAGAGGGCTGCCCCTTCGATAAGCGCTGCCGAGATGATCATAGCAAGCTGGATCTTCGAGTAAGCTTCAGGCTGGCGTGCGATGGCGTCCATGG
>DAIDJT010000084.1 GCA_027451265.1 Bacteroidales bacterium
CAACGAAGAACTTCGGAACAGTTATTGAGGTGCCTATTGCCGAGCCGCCGAGGTTAACCACCTTTATCCGCTCGAGGCATTTCGATACTCTCCACCAGTCACGTGAGAGTGCATCATTATAACTGCTGAAGAGCCTGCCGAATGTAGAGGGCACAGCTTCCTGCATCTGCGTGTATGCCACGCGAAGTTTTTGCCGGTTTTCCTTTTCGAGTTCCTCAGTCTTTTGCCTTAATCCATTGATTGTGTTCTCCAGTTCTGTCAGCAGATTCATGGCAGCCACCCTCAGGGCTGTGGGAACAACATCGTTTGTCGACTGGAAGATGTTTGCATCCTCAATCGGATCAATCAGGTCATAATCACCCGGGCTGGAGCCCATAATCTGCAGGGCGCGGTTGGCTATGATCTCATTGATGTTCATGTTAATGCTTGTGCCGGCACCGCCCGAAACGGCTGGCACAATAAAATGCTTAAAGTGTTTTCCTTCCGCACATTCTCCGGCGGCAGCCGATAGAGCTTCGAGTTTTTCTGCCCTGACAACCCTGATATTCAGCCCTGACAGATCATATTGTTTCGCTGCCTCAGCAAAGAAGGAGGCTGCCGTAAGATAGCAGGCCTGCTTGGTGATGGCCATTGCCCTGTACCATTCATTGTGGAACCGGCCCTCATCAGGGAAGTTTTCACTGGCCCTTACAGAATGAATGCCGTAAAGTGCACTTTCATCAAGTTCCTTTTCTCCTATGAAATCCTTTTCGAGTCGCACGGCGAAATCAGTTTTCTTTTTCAGTTCCCGGCAGGGAAAATTTCTTCGATTGTGCCTCCGCCTCAATCTCTTCGCTCTTCTTCTGAAGCTCGTCAATGGAGATTATCTTGGCCCGTTTTTCGGTTGGCGGATTGAGTTTTTCAGATTTCTCGAATTCAATTACCTGCTTTTTAATGTCTTCCGGCAGATCCTTCTGGCTTTTGAGAACAATGTCAATGAACTCATCGGAAAAAAACTGGTCGACCTGTATGCGGCGCTTGACGGTATGGGCAAACTTGCCAATAATGCGACATATGCTGTCACGGTCCTCGGGGCTCAGCTTCTCAGCCAGGTCATACTCCTCGATCTTCTTAAGCGAGAGTATCACAGGCTCAAGAGCGTCTTTGGTAATGACAAAGACGTCATAATCGCCAAGCCTGAATGTCAACTGTTTGATCCTGTCAATTGTGTTTGTGGGCACTACCAGGAACATTGATTTTTTTACGTTGTCCTGGCTGGCGTATTTCTTCAGGTTTTCGGCCTGCGTTTTAATATAGGTCGGGAAGTTTGACAGGTCATCGTTTGCCGGGCTCTTGGCGTCAAAGATTATATACTCGCCGCTGATCTCGATTGTATTGTCAGGATTGCCCCTGAAGGGGACCTTCTCCACGTAGTTTACATGATTCACGTCGCAGATGCGGATAATTGCATTTTTCACATCTGTTTCGTGTTCTGACCATTGTTTTTTCATGGCCTCCATCCTGTCAGCCGCTTCCCGGAGCTTATCTTCGTTCAGCCTGTGCCGTTCAGACTCGAGGCTGTCCTTTGTCTGGTTCAGCCGTGCGATGTTCTCGTTATAGTTTTTGACGTTTTCTTCCCTGGTAGCTTCGAAGCCCGCCACCTTTTTGGTGAGCTCCTGTATTCCGGCCGAATGTTCCCTCAGGCGACCGTTAAGCTCCTCTATGTTGGCGTCCTTGCGGGCTGACTGTACTTCCATGTCACGCACCCTCTGGGAAAGGTTTTCATTCCGCGCTGACAGTTCTGTTATACGGTTCTGCAGCCGGCCGGTGTTCTCCCTGACTGCTTCTGCCTCCCGTGCGAGTGCCCGGAACTCCTCGTATGCATCAAAGCTGAGATTCCGTACCCTTCTCCAGTGGAATAGCCTCTGCCAGAAGCTGAGATCCTTTATCCTGTCAAAAAAGAGGTTCAGTTTTTCCATGAACACAAAGTTAGCAAATCTGCAATGGTCATTTCAGAAGGCGGGGCAATAAAGTTACATTGGAACAAAGCGGAATTTGCCAGTTCATAATGATCAGGAAGATAATGGCAGCATGTTTATCTAAGCAGGGCCGCGGTGCACCATAACACCGGAGCCTGGCCGTGGAAGTCGCCGGTGTTACGTTTCCGGTTCATGTAGTGCAAGCGGTCAGTGCTGGTCCCCGTACCTTCACAGACTTCGGTCACGTTGCCTTCGTCATTTATATATGTTACAAGAGACAGCCACGCTTTTCTCGCTGCAGCGCCATATGTTTTTTCATCAAGCCAGCCGTTCTTCACGCCGGTTATCATTGCATATGTGAACATGGCTGTTGAAGATGTCTCCTTCCAGAACTCAGGGTCATCAATTACCTGCCGCCACATCCCGTTCTCAGCCTGGTGCCTGAGAAGAGTTGCCATCATCTTCTTATAACCTTCCATGATTCGCAGCCTGTCAGGATGGCCTTCGGGCATGGCTCGTAATATCTCAGCCATCCCGGCAGCCATCCATCCGTTGCCACGGCCCCAGGAAAAACGGGCATAGGGTGCATGGTAAAAAAGGCCATTCTCAAGCTGGATCGTGTCGAGATAAAGTATCATCTCCTTTGCTGCCCGGTCAATATATTTAATATCACCGGTGGCCCTGTATGCCTGTGACTGGACTGCGGTGATCATGAACATGTCATCAATCCAAATGCGAGTCTGCCAGGTATAACCGCGGTCAGCGTATGCCTTTTCCTCAGGCCCGGCGCTGTCAGGCAGTATCCACTGCGAGTCTGCATAATGAAGCCCCAGGTCAAGGTATTTTTTCTCACCGTTGACAATGTAGAATTCAAGCGGCACTGAACCGAAGACATTATTGTCAACGTGGTTTGGAGGCGGGAGAAGGTTGCTCATGGTTTCAAAAAGCGGTTCAAACCGTTCCTGAAGTTTGGTAAGCAGTTCCTTGTTGCCGGAAGCCTCTGCAAACCAGATGCTTCCGAGCCATGTGCAGGCCTCCGAATAGACTATCTGGGTGGCAGACTGTCCGGATGAGACATCTCCGCTGCTCTTGTGAGGAGTAGCCAGGTACCGTTCAGAGAGCAGGAGTCCAACTTTCCCCGGATCTGCGTCAGCCGGCCAGTTTTTAAGATCATAATCAGCTGTCTGCGTGCAGGCGGATGCCGCCAGAATCATTGAAAGTCCGAAAGCAGAAAGAACATTTTTCATCAGTGCGGAATCAAAGGTATTTTTGCAGTGAATTAACCGAATCAAACGGAACGATATTCTTCAGGGACATTTTTCCGGCATGGGGTGCAAGTATTCCGGCAGCAAGTATTGTCTGATCCATGAAGGCGGAGGAGATATGTTTGAGATAATCTTCCGGCCTGGCAAAGGGCAGGTTTGTCAGTGCGCCTGTAACCAGGAAATCGGGGTGCCATCTCTCAACGATATCCTTAAGGCCATTGAAAGGGGTTGACTGGCCGAGGTATAAAACACTGTGGCCCTCCTTCCTGATCATGTAGGTGAAGAAGAGGAGTCCCATCTCATGCAACTCGCTCTCCGGTAGAAACATTATGAATTTCTTACGATCAGGCCGTTCAGGAGGTGAAAGGGTATCGATGGCTGCGATCAGCCTTTTCCTGAAGATATTTGAAACGAAATGTTCCGCACCGATATCAACCGATCCGGCATGCCACATAATGCCTACTCTTCTGAGGAAGGGGAAGACAACTGTTGTAAATGTGGCTTCAAATCCCCTGTTAATAACCGACCGCATGAGGATATCATTTATCCGTTCCTCATCCAGGTCTGACATGGCCACTATCAGTGAATCAATCTGGGTCTCGGTATCGGATGATTCCCTGGTGAGCAGTAATACCTTCTCTTCGAGTTCGGGGCCGCTGAAGGTGGCTATTTTTGAAATTTTTATCCCTTTGCGGTAAAGGATTGATATGTTGAGAATCCGCTTGAGGTCGTCACTGTCATACCATCTCCGGTTGGTGTCGGTACGGTGAGGCCTGATGATCCTGTAGCGCCGTTCCCATATCCTGATGGTCCCGGCCATGATGCCGGTCAGCTTTTCCAGGTCACTTATCGTGTAACGGTCCATTGAATGGGATATTCCGATGTTAAATATAGTTCTTTGTCAGAAGCGGGCCATAAAACCATTTAAAAAAAGCGACGCCCGGTTTGAGCGTCGCCTCTTTGTATGGATCATATATGGATGCCTTATGGCAGAAGAACCTGGTCAATCACGTGGATGATGCCGTTGGAAGCCTGCACATCGGTTGCAACAATCTTTGAGCTTCCGTTGATTGTGGGCACCGGGCTGAGTGCTATGCTGATTGATCCGTTGAGTGTTTCAACGTTTCCGGCCTGAAGCTGTGTTGAAAGAACGTTTCCGCTGACCACATGGTAAGTGAGTATCGGAACAAGTTGCTCTGCTGTCAGATCGGCAATCCCTGATATTCCAAGGGTTGTGAACAGTGCCTGGAAGGCTGAATTTGTCGGGGCGAAGATAGTAAACGGACCGTTGCCCTTAAGAACTTCCACCAGGTTTGCCTTAACCACAGCCTGCACGAGGATGCTGAATGAGTCATTGTTCAGAGCCTGATCAACTACCGTAGGGGGCAGAAGGACTTTGTCAATAACATGTATCACGCCGTTCTTTACATCAACATCCGCAGTGGTGACATTGGTGGTCTTGTTCAGTTTGACACCTGATGACACGTCAACCTTCAGGCTCAGGGTGGAACCCTGAGCAGGACTTAATGTACTGTAGTATCCTGTGGTGATCATTGATGACTTAGCCTCTGTACCAAGGACATGATAAAGAAGAATAGGAGTGAGTGTCTCTTTTGTAAGGGCGTCGATTCCGCTTATTCCGAGCTCATTGAAGAGTGCCGTGAAAGCGTCATTTGTGGGAGCAAATACAGTATAATTGCCGGTGCCGTTGAGGACGTTCACCAGGTCAGCCTTGGCAAGGGCCTCGACCAGTATAGAGAAGCTGGGATTTGAGCTGGCATATTCTGCAATGGTCATATCGGCCGCAGATTTCATATCATCGTCTGCCTTCTCGCAACCCGTAAATATAAATATGCCCATCAGGGCAATCATTCCGTAAATAAGTTTCTGCTTTTTCATGATGTTCAGTTTTAATTGGTTATTGAAATTTGAACATAGAACATCATGAATCCGGGAATGTTCAAGATTGAGCGAAATAAATTATACAAAAAGGCAGCGCATATCAGCGATATACCATAGCTATAATAGTGATATACAATGAAATAAATTATTAATGTTAAAATGTGTTAAATGTATAATAAAATAAGCAATATAATGTACAATATTATTTCAAATCCATCTCTCCCCGGGCTTTCTGTGACTATTCCTTTGTCCAGATACGGGTGTTAAGGTTGAGGTCATCAACCACACCGGTAAGCAGCGTAAGGAACCTCAGGCTCTCTTCGAGGAATGCATAGTCGGCAGCAGGTTTGAAAGGCCTCAGCTCGAACAGGTCTTTGTACATGCTTATGGCAATGTATACCCTGGAATCAAGGAAGGAGAGATGTACATCCTTGTTCCATTTGTTTTTAAAGGCCATTATTCTTTCCATCAGGGAGGGGGTGAGGATATACCTGGCTTCCACCTGGTCTTCGCCATACACGCAGAACTCCTTTTCGAACCTCGGATCTTCAAGCCTGATCAGTTCCCCCCTGCCGGCAGAGACTGACTGCAATGCCTGGCCAAATTTGCCAAAGAGTTTCTCGGCCATGTCAGGCAGAACCACGGTATGTGTTTTAAAATTCTTGTTGAAGTCGGCAATTATGAATAGTCCCTTGAAGTATGTGACATATTCATTCCTCTGTTTTGATCCGCTGCCTGATGAAGAAAAATATTTGGCTGTCACCTCTGAGAATTCTATTTCCGTCTTTCCTCTTTTGCCCCTGAAATGATCCTCACCTGAGTACTCGTCACATGACTGAAGAAAAATCCTGCTTCTGACAAACTCCTCCTTCGGTATGACCCCGTCTGGGGTGTATGTCAGTCCTTCATCAGCAAATGCGGCTACCCGCGAAATGATACTGGTCTTGTATTCGCTGCGGAAGCTCCGGCCGAAGACGCCAAGGAGGATTATCGCGGTGAGCGAAGTAAGAATAACGGGTAATGCCCTGGGAAAGGAGCTTTCTCCCGGGATCAGGACTATTTCCAGTACCACTGCCGGGACTGCAATTGCCAGGATTGTCAGCAGCCGTTTTCTTACAGCCTTCCTCTCCCGGTCTATCATTTCGAGGTCGGGTCGCAGTTCCTTTTCATAGAACTCCCTGAAATTGCCGTAACTGCCCATATCCGTATTTTTGTGGTGCTTAGCCCAGGTTCACGGGAGGTTTTGTGCTGATTTCCTTTCTGGTTTCTTCGGGGAGCTCGAAAAAGGTTCTTCTCTTATAGTTCATCATTGATGCGATAATGCCTGACGGGAACACTTCAATGCTGTTGTTGTAAAGAGTCACTGCAGCGTTGAAAGCGCGGCGTGAGGCTGCCAGCTGTTCCTCCACCTCGTTGAGGGTACCCTGCAGCTGCAGGAAATTTGCGGAGGCTTTCAGTTCAGGGTAATTTTCCACGGCAACCAGCAGGTCTGACAGCCTGCCGCCGAGTCTGTTTTCAACCACCACCCGGTCTTCTGCGGAGAGACCATGTGAGAGAGCCCTGGTCCTGAGCCCGGTAATTTCGGTGAGGAGTTCCCTTTCATACTTCATATAAGCCTTTACAGCATCAACGATCCCTGGGATGAGGTCATACCTCTTCCTGAGCATGACGTCAATTGAGGCGAATGCGTTTTCCACATCATTCTTGCGCCTGATAAGTGAATTAAAGATAAGTAATACCGTGAGCAGCAGTATGACTGCCGCTGCTATGACTGCCCAGACCATTTAATACAGGTGTTCAATTTTTAAGATTCGGTTACCCGCGCCAAACTCAGGGCGGGAAGTGTAAAAATAGCTATTTTAATCTTTTCAGCGGAACAAACCTTACCGGTTCAAGACGCTGTTCGGTTATCTTCCCTTTCCTCTTTGTCAGCACAATGAGTTGCTGCACCGTGGCCGGGTTCCCCACGGGCATCACCAGGCGGCCGCCCTCGGCAAGCTGTTCCTTTAGTGGTTCCGGAATGTGGTCAGCCGCCGCAGTGACAATTATTATGTCAAACGGGGCTTTTTCGGGCCATCCCCTGTAACCGTCACCATACCTTGTCTTAATATTATTGTACCCCAGCATTTTAAGGCGTGCCGTGGCTTCCCTTGCAAGCTCCGGAACAATTTCAATTGTATAAACAGTATCAATTATCTCAGCAAGAACAGCTGCCTGGTAGCCTGAGCCGGTGCCTATCTCAAGTGCCTTTTTCCCCTTTTCCGGCCTGGCAAGCTGGGTCATGTATGCCACAATGAAAGGCTGTGAGATGGTCTGGCTGTAGCCGATGGGCAGAGGCCTGTCACTGTAAGCCTCGGAAGCGTACGAAGGCGGGACGAAGAGATGGCGCGGCACTTTTCCCATGGCTCGCAGCGTGGCCTGATCAGTGATCCCGCGGGCAGCTATCTGGGTCTCAACCATGCGGCTTCGTTCCCCGGCGTACCGCGCATCCTCCTGCCGGGTGGTCAGCAAAAACAGCAGGGACAATATGCAAGTCAGAATCTTCATGGCTCCTATCTGATACAAGTTACGAAGAAATGACCAGACAGATGTATGCACCGGCTATTCCGGGACGATCGATGCGGCCATTGAAACCCTGCTCTCCGGCATATTTTTTCTGTTTCCTTTTTCTTATTTTCATATCATGAAAAAACTGGTAATCCTGACAGGGGCCGGCATGAGTGCCGAAAGCGGAATTAAAACCTTTCGTGACAGCGGCGGTCTCTGGGAGCAGTACAATGTTGAGGAGGTGGCTTCAATAGAAGGCTGGTACCGCAACCCGGACCTGGTGCAGAAGTTTTACAATGAACGCCGCCGGCAGCTCGGGAAAGCTGCTCCCAACACAGGGCACACCGGTCTCGTCGCCCTTGAGAAGATGTTCGATGTACAGATTATCACGCAAAACGTTGATGATCTTCATGAAAGGGCAGGCAGCTCAAATGTGCTTCATCTTCACGGACTGCTCACCAGGGCCAGGAGCAGCAAAAATCCGGACCAGGTCGTTGAAATAGGCTATCGTGATATTGTGCCGGGTGAGAAAGCCCCTGACGGATCGCCTTTAAGACCTGATATCGTATGGTTCGGCGAAGCTGTCCCTTCGATGGAAAGAGCTGCTGATATAGCCTCTCAGGCCGATCTGTTTGCAGTGATTGGCACCTCCCTGAATGTATATCCCGCTGCCGGCCTGGTACATTACGTTCCTCTTAGTACACCTGTCTTCCTGATTGATCCGAAGCCTGTACTGGTTAACACCAACCATCAGGTCCATTATATTTCTGAGGGAGCAGGAAAGGGAGTTGCCATTCTTGCAGAAAAGCTGAGACAATCCGCCTCCTGATCAGTGCCGTATCCCGGGACTGTGCAATTCAGTAATCAAAGGTTCCGGTATCCTGACTCGAATCCCCGGAAGGTCAGAATAAGAGAGACATTATCAGAAGACCGGGTGAGGCTGACCGTAAGCCCGCAGATCCCGATATCATTAATAAAATCAACAAAATACTTGACAAAAGGTTAATGATATCGTAACTTTGCCTCGTTGCAATCAAGAAAAACAATCAAATTGGTTTTAATACTTTAGGATTTCTATATTCTCTGTTTGGTCTTTTTACGATTATGCCAACTCAATGATATGTTTTTACTTTTTGTTGAGTCTGTAACGCTAAAAAGGAGGTAAAGATGAAAACGAAATCTGAAAGGTCCCTGACTAACACGATGGGTGTCTGGATTTGCGGGCTGTTGTTTGCCCTGATGCTGAGCGGATGCGGGATAAAATCTGCAATCAACAAGATAGATGCAAGGATGGCTGACGCAATCCACAGCATGGACAATGCGATAGCTACTCTTTCCCAGCAATCTTCTGACTGGCAGACAGTGATCACCGATCTGGCTGAGAACATAACGAAGGAAATGCAATCAACCATTGATAATGAGGTCCAGAACCTGACTCGCAATTCTGTGCTCACAACCGGCGGGGAAGTGCGTTGCAATGCTGAATTTATGAGAGTAAAGCTGCGCCGACAATTAATTGAGATGCGTAACTCCCTGGCACAAAGTCTGAACACTGAACTTGCCGGATTAGGTTTTTCCGGGTATCGGTTCATCATGACTCCGGAGGAGGTTGTGGAACCATTCATCTGTGACGTCGTCCCTTCTGCTGTTGATCTTTCTCTTAGTCCTGACAGGCGCAAGAAGCTTGATATTTATGGGTTTGATCTGCGGTCGATGCCTATTTACGTAACGTACCGGAGTTACGGCATCTTTCAGGCTAAG
>DAIDJT010000085.1 GCA_027451265.1 Bacteroidales bacterium
TTTCTCATCAGCGGATCGGCCCAGTATGTCGATGGCATAATCATCTCAGCCCGCTATTCTGATCCCGGCGTCTTTGCCATGTACCGCTACGGTGCCAAGGAGTTCCCACTGGTTCTGCTGCTCGCAAACGGACTGAGCAACGCTCTCCTGCCTCAGTTCAGTACAAGGGAAGGTATGCGCGAAGCGCTGGTTACTCTCCGGCACAGGTCTGACAGGCTTATCAAATACCTCTTTCCCCTCTCAATGGTCACCATGTTGGTTGCCAGGTGGGTATACCCGCGCCTCTTCACCCCCGAATTCACCCGCAGCGCTGACGTATTCATGATTTACCTCCTGCTGATAGTCCCCAGGCTGGTATTCCCGCAGACTATCGTGATAGGCCGGCGCAAGACCATAGTGACACTGTATGCCGCTGCCGTGGAGATTGCAGTGAACATACCCCTCAGCCTCCTGCTCATCAAACCCTACGGAGTGGTAGGTGTGGCGCTGGCAACATTCATTGTTTATTTCCTTGAAAAGATATTCCTGATGTACTATGTGTGGAAGAAAATGAAGATCAGACCCTCAGAATACATACCCCTGACCAGGTGGATCATCTATTCCGCCCTGCTCATACTGCTGTTCGTGCTGATTGACCACCGCATCATAGACATATACTGACGTTTCCCTCAGATAGTGCCGGTGACCGCCCAACTCTCCGGAAATGCCAAAAAGAATTATATTTGAGGCATATTTTCAATGTCTAAAAGTATGGCTTTCAACAAAAGCAGCCTGGAGGATTATTTCGGCACATTCAGAAGAAATATTGTGGGGATTGACCAGGAGTACATTTCTCCATTCGGTCAGAAGAAGATTATTTATTGTGACTGGATAGCCAGCGGAAGGCTTTACAAGCCGATAGAGGAGAAGATGAGCCACATTATCGGCCCGTTTGTCGGTAACACGCACACCGAGACCTCCGAGACAGGATCAATGATGACATGGGCATATCATCATGCCCAGGAAATAATAAAGAACCATGTCAATGCCGGCCCCGACGATGTGCTCATTGCTGCCGGTGCCGGTATGACGGCAGTCATAAACAAGTTCCAGAGGATACTGGGGCTCAAGGGCTGCAGCTATCCGAAAACTGCCCGCTGCCTGGCCGAGGCTGACCGCCCGGTGGTTTTCATTACCCATATAGAGCACCATTCAAACCAGACTTCATGGTATGAGACCCTGGCTGATGTGGTAATCATTGAGCCCGGCAGTGACCTCACTGTTGACCCTGAAAACCTCAGAAAGGCGCTGAAAAAATACAGTGACAGGAAGTTCAAAATAGGTTCCTTCTCGGCCTGCTCAAATGTCACCGGGGTATTCACGCCATATCACACCATGGCCCGCATTATGCACGAGAATGGCGGTCTGTGCTTCGTCGACTTCGCCGCCTCGGCCCCGTATGTCGAAATGAACATGCATCCTGATGATCCCATGGAGAAGCTTGACGCCATCTTCTTCTCACCCCACAAGTTCCTCGGTGGCCCCGGCTCCTCCGGAATCATGCTCTTTGACAGGTCGTTGTACAAGTCATCAGCCCCTGACCAGCCGGGAGGAGGTACGGTAGACTGGACCAATCCCTGGGGCGAGTACAAGTATGTTGACAACATCGAGTCAAGGGAAGACGGCGGAACGCCGGCATTCCTGCAGATGATAAGGGCCGCCCTCGCCATCAGGCTGAAGGAACAGATTGGTACGGAAAAGATAAAAGCCCGCGAGGAGGAGCTGCTTGAGAAGACATTCAGAGGGTTGTCAGCCATAAAGGGTTTGCACATCCTTGCCCCAAACGTGAGACACCGGCTGGGAGCAGTCTCTTTATATATTGACGGCCTTCACTATAATCTCGTGGTAAAGCTGCTCAGCGACAGGTACGGGATTCAGGTCAGGGGCGGATGCGCCTGCGCCGGCACCTACGGCCACTACCTCCTGGATGTGACATATGACCACAGTCACCGTATAACCGAGATGATCAACAAGGGTGACCTGTCAGAGAAACCCGGATGGGTCAGGCTCTCCATACATCCTACAATGACTGACAGGGAAATTGAAACGGTAATTGCAGCCCTCGGGGAAATAAGGGATCATGCCGCTGAGTGGAGTGCTGATTATACTTACTGCAGGCATACCAACGAGTTCACCCACAATTGTGATAAAGGCGCCGGCATGGAGAAAGTCCGCTCCTGGTTTAACCTTCAGACCTGAAAATGATGAAACTTACCGAAGTGACCACAGAAGCCCACAGGAAAGAGTTTATTGAGTTCCCAAAGAGGCTTTACCGGGGAGACACCAACTGGGTTTGTCCACTTGACAGTGAAACGGAGGCTGTTTTTGACCCCGGACGCAATGCTGCCTTCGCCCATGGCGAGGCAACCAGGTGGATACTCTCAGGTGATGATGGCATGACCATCGGCCGGGTGGCAGCATTCATTGATGAGATACGCTCAGGGGCAAACAGGCAGCCTACGGGAGGACTCGGGTTCTTCGAGGTCATTGAGTCACGCGAAGCCGCATTCATGCTCTTTGACACCGCAAAGCAGTGGCTGGCAGACAGGGGAATGAAGGCCATGGACGGCCCTGTAAACTTCGGCGAGAATGACAATTACTGGGGCCTGCTGGTGGAAGGGTTCACCCAACCCGGCTTCGGGATGCCCTATAACAAACCATATTACAGGCAGTATTTTACCGATTACGGTTTCCGCACCTATTTTGAGCAGTACAGCTACCACAAGGATGTGGCTGCAGTGGAGGTCTTTCCCGAACGGTTCAGGAGGATAGCCGAGTGGATCTCAAAGAAACCCGGATACACATACCGCCATTTCGAATTTTCAAAGCGCGACAAATTTGCTGCAGACATGGTGGAAATCTACAATGCCACCTGGGCTGTGTTCAAGGAAGACTTCACACCGCTTGATCCGGCACGGATTGAGAATACACTGCACCAGGCCAGTGCCTTTATTGATCCTGAGCTCATCTGGTTTGCCTACCACAATGAAAAGCCGGTAGCATTCTTTATAATCTTTCCTGACCTTAACCAGATCATAAAGCATTTCAACGGCCGCCTTACCTTTATTAACAAGATGCGGTTCCTCTGGTACAAGATGACTCATGAGATGACACGTGCAAGGGCACTTGTTGCCGGAGTGCACCCCTCTTACCAGAACACCGGCATCGAATCAGCCATCTTCCTGAAGCTCTTCCGCGTCTTCAGGAAGAAGAGGTACTACAGGGAGCTGGAACTCTCATGGGTTGGCGACTTCAACCCGAAGATGATCTCGATCTACGAGGCCATCGGTGCCACCAGGGCAAAGACACATCTCACCCTTAGGTACATGATTGATGATACCCTGCCTTTCAGAATGTACAAGGACGAAATGGAGGAAAACAGGGCTGCCAGGCAGGCCAGACTAAAGGAGTGAAATTTTTTTGACACACTTTTTGTATTTTCTTTATTGTTCATTATCTTTGCACTCCCTTGAAAAAGGGATTTTTGAACAGTAATAAATTATATCAGAGATGAAAGAAGGTATACATCCGAACAATTACAGGCTGGTTGTATTTCAGGATATGTCAAACGGATTCACCTTTATGACTCGTTCCACAGCAGGGTCACGTGATACCATCAAATGGGAGGACGGCAAGGAGTATCCGCTCATCAAGCTTGAGATTTCAAACACTTCACATCCTTTCTATACGGGCAAGATGAAGCTTGTTGACACAGCAGGAAGGGTAGACAAGTTCATGAACCGTTACAAGGATCACCTTGCCAGGAAGACGAAGTAACTGATAATCATATGATACAGGGCTGCCTTAAACAAGGCGGCTTTTTTTTTGTTTGAATATGACATCTGCCGGCAGGGCCCTGCGTATGCCGGCAGAGTTAGAGTATTATTAAGTAAATTTGCATACTTTTACTTCATATGGAAAAGAAGGTTTTCGGAAAGTGGGACAGGATCGGCTTGCATGAGCTGATAGACGAGGGAAGGGAGATTATCCCGATTCTTTCTGACGGTGATGATCAGGAGTTGGAGGAGGTGCAGATACCGGCTACCGTCCCGCTGCTGCCGCTGCGCAACACGGTTCTTTTCCCCGGGGTTGTGATACCCATCGCGGTGGGCCGTTCCAAGTCAGTTCAACTGGTTCGTGATGCCTACCGTGGTGACAAACTGGTTGCGGCAGTGGCCCAGCTTGATGCCGAGGTGGATGACCCGGGTGTGAGGGATCTGAACACGGTGGGTACCCTGGGCCATGTAGTCAAGCTCCTCGAGATGCCTGACGGTACCACCACTGCCATTATCCAGGGGAGGAAGAGGGTGGCAATAGAGGGCATAATCCAAACAACACCTTACATGACTGCCCAGGTAAGGGCCTTACCCGAACCAAGGGGGGTGGAGGATGAGAAGGATTTTGAGGTGATCATCGGCTCACTGAAAGACCTCTCCGTAAAAATCGTCAAGCTGAATCCCAACATCAGTCCCGAGGCCACCTTCGCTGTCAGGAACATAGAAAACAGTACCTACCTTATCAATTATATCTGCGCCAACACCGAGATAAACGTCACTGACAAGCAGAAACTGCTGGAAGCCTCATCAATCAGGGAGCGCGGGCTGCGTCTGCTTGAGCACCTGGTGCGTGAAATTCAGCTGCTGGAACTGAAGAATGAGCTGCAGTCAAAGGTCAAGTATGAGATTGACCAGCAGCAGCGTGAGTTCCTGCTTCATCAGCAGATGAAGACAATACAGAATGAGCTGGGCGGCAATCCCATCGAAAAGGAGGTGGAGGAGTTTCGCGCCAGGGGCGCGAAGAAAACCTGGGGTGAGGATGTTGCAAAAGTCTTCAGCCGCGAGCTTGACAAGCTGTCACGTCTCAATCCGGCCGCAGCCGAATATTCGGTTCAGGTGAACTACATACAGACCCTGCTCGAGCTCCCCTGGAATGAGTACACCACTGACAATCTTGACCTGACGAACGCCCAGAACGTTCTCGATGAAGATCACTACGGGCTTGAGGAGGTTAAGGAAAGGATTCTTGAGCACCTGGCGGTGCTGAAGCTGAAGGGTGACCTGAAGTCACCGATCCTCTGTCTCTACGGCCCTCCGGGAGTGGGCAAGACGTCGCTGGGCAAATCAGTGGCACGCGCCCTCGGGCGCAAATACGCACGCATGTCACTCGGCGGATTGCATGATGAAGCTGAGATCAGGGGTCACCGCAAGACATACATAGGAGCCATGCCGGGAAGGGTTGTCCAGAACATAAGGAGGGCAGGCTCGTCGAACCCGGTGTTCATCCTGGATGAGATTGACAAGGTGGGGCAGGATTTCAGGGGAGACCCTTCGTCGGCACTGCTGGAGGTACTTGATCCGGAACAGAACACTCACTTCTATGACAACTTCCTGGAGCTGGAGTTTGACCTTTCCAAGGTGCTGTTCATCGCCACGGCAAATACACTCTCTACTGTGAGCCCAGCCCTTCGCGACAGGATGGAGCTGATAGAGATATCAGGCTACCTGGTTGAAGAGAAACGCGAGATAGCCGTCAGACACCTCATCCCCAAGCAACTGGAGGCACACGGTGTCAAACCCGGGCAGTTCACCCTCAGCCGCGAGGTTATTGAGGAGGTGATTCAGAAATATACACGGGAGTCAGGCGTCAGGGAGCTTGACAAGAGGATAGCCAAACTGGTCAGGTTCAGGGCACGCGAGATAGCCTTTGAAAACCTGCCTGAACCTGAGGTCACCTCCGCCAGGGTCGAAGAGATACTTGGCCCGCCCAGATACCTGAAAGACATTTATGACGGCAATGACCAGGCGGGTGTTGTAACCGGCCTGGCATGGACAGCCACGGGAGGTGAGATCCTCTTCGTTGAGACAAGTCTCAGCCGCGGCAAGGGGAACCTGACTCTCACCGGCAACCTGGGCGATGTTATGAAGGAGTCGGCAGTGATAGCCCTCGAATACCTGAAGGCACATGCCTCTCTCCTCAACCTGCCGGAGACCTTCGCGGAGAAATGGAATATTCACATTCATGTTCCGGAAGGTGCTATCCCCAAGGACGGTCCTTCCGCCGGCATAACCATGGCAGTATCGATAGCTTCAGCCTTCACCCAGAGAAAGGTGAAAAAATATGTTGCCATGACCGGAGAGATCACGCTCCGCGGAAAAGTTCTTCCCGTGGGCGGCATAAAAGAAAAGATACTGGCTGCCAAACGCGCAGGGATAAAGGAGATCGTGCTCTCGGAACTGAACCGCAAGGATGTGGAGGAGATCAATGAAAAGTACGTCAGGGGATTGAAATTCAAATATGTCGCTACCATTATGGATGTGCTTGATTATGTGCTGCTCCAGCAGAAGGTTGCAAATCCGAGGGTAATTGAATTCGACTAAAGATAAGAATAAGGTCATGGATAAAGTTGCTGTTTTTCCGGGCTCATTCGATCCGTTCACCGTGGGGCATGAGTCAATAGTGAACAGGGCCCTGCAACTGTTTGACAGGATTGTCATTGCAGTAGGGGATAATGCCGACAAGAAGAACCTCTTCACCGTTCAGAAGCGTATGAAGATGATATCAAAGGTCTTTGATGGTGAGAGCAGGGTTGAGGTAACCCGTTACAGCGGCCTCACAGTTGAATTCTGCCGTAGTTGCGGGGCACGGTACATCCTCAGGGGGCTCCGGACCGCGATTGATTTCGAGTATGAAAGAGCAATGGGTCACATGAACTGGAAGATGGCCCCGGAGATAGATACCGTGTTCCTGCTTACCAGTACTGAGCATACCCCGATCAACTCCACAATTGTCCGTGACATAATCAGGAACGGAGGCGATGTCTCGATGTTTGTTCCCGCCGCAATCAATATTTCAGATTACCTTGATAAATGACTATTTCTCCGGGGATGCCCGGCTGGAGTGCGTCATGATGCATCGGCACTGACCTCAATGCACTGTACCTATCAGCCTGCAGGGGAAGAGCGAAGCTATTTAATCCTGAGGGTGTAATTCAGAAGATCAAGAAGTGACTGGAATGTATTTGACTTGATGCCGGCGATCTCGTCCGGAGCAAGCCACTGTGCATGAGTGATGCCCTCCGAGGCCTGGGGATCAGTGATCATCTCTCCCCTGTAACTCATCCTGAACCACCATGTCTTTTTCATGTAGGGCTTGTTGTCAAAGAGATACGTGTGGTAGCTTGGCGGCAGCGGTCCCTCAATTATATGGCCGTTAATATTGCACTCCTCCTTCACTTCCCTTATGGCGCACTCCTCCGGCGTCTCGCCCTCCTCCATATGACCTTTCGGGAGATCCCACCTGCCGTACCTCATGATGAAGAGATACCTTCCGGAGGGGTGCCCAACCAGGCCTCCGGCAGCGTTGATAACCACAAACCATGAGGAAAAGACTTTCCAGAGGTTGTTGATATCCAATGAATAAATATTCAGTGAGGGGATTTCATTATTGACGGCAAACTGAGATATTTGGGTGAAGAGTTCCTCCGGCTGGTTGTATTTGTGATAAAGGGTGTATTTTTGCACCCTGTCAGGCTCGGGGGAGAGAGTGATAACCCTGTTGTCAAAATATACCTTATACTTCACCATATGGACGAAACAGCCAGGAAAACCGCAGAATACCTTCTGCAAATTAAAGCAATTAAATTACAACCGGCAAAACCTTTTACATGGGCATCAGGATGGAAGTCGCCCATCTACTGTGACAACCGCATGACACTTTCATTTCCGGAGGTGAGGGGTTTCATACGTGATTCCTTTGCCACCAAGGTGAGGGAGCTCTACCCGGGTGCAGAGCTTATAGCAGGTGTTGCCACCGGCGCCATTGCCCACGGTGCCCTGGCGGCTGACGCCCTTGGCATGCCATTCATCTATGTCAGGTCAGGTGCTAAGGATCACGGCCTTGGCAACCAGATAGAGGGCCGCTATGAAAAGGGGCAGAAAGTGGTTGTGATTGAAGATCTCATCTCCACGGGGGGAAGCAGCCTTGGTGCCGTAAAAGCCCTCCGCGAAGCAGGATGTGAGGTGATGGGGATGATAGCCATATTTACCTACGGATTTGCAAAGGCTGCAGATGCATTTGCCGCGGAAGGATGCAAACTTGATACGCTCAGCAACTACAGCGTGCTGGTGGATATGGCTGCTGCTTCAGGTTATATATCGCAGGGCGATGTTGAGACACTGAAGGAGTGGCGCAAGGACCCGGCTTCATGGGGAACAGGGAAAGAGTAGCAACAGGGGGCAGATTATTGATTATGACTAAAGACGAAGGAGCGGGGAAATGAGCCCGATGACCACTTTTACAAGCAGGAGGGGCGAGGTTCCCTGCGGGGACAGCGACCTGTATGCCTTCCTCACGGACATGCGCAATTTCAGGTCAGTGATCCCTGACGAAATTATGTCAGGATGGGAGGGCACTCAAGACAATTGCAGCTTCAAAACCGATGGCGCCGGCCGCGTCACTGTAGCTCTTTCCGAGGCCATGCCTCATTCGGAAATTATATATGATGCCGAGTCATTCCTCACCGGGAAGGTTAAAGTGAGGGTCACCATAGAATTCATCAGCGGGATGAAGTCCGCCATACGCATTGACACCGGGCTGAACATGAATCCCCTTCTGCGGATGCTCCTAGGTGACTCAGCGGGCAAATACCTTGATAACCTGATGGATATGATCGAGTCTTATGACGGGTATGACAGGGTCAGAGGATGTAATCAATCTCCCTGAACGCATACAGGCGGCTTACACCGCCTCTTTTCCTGACCGAAAGCATGCCGTCAGGCATGACCCTTTCAATCATCCCTTCAAACATGCCGCTGTCGTCTGAGTAGCGGTGCCATTCACCGGCCCGGTAAAGGACCTGGTGGTAATCACTCTCAAGCGTGGCTGCTTCACCCCTGATGACCATTCCATATCTCTTGTCAAGGGCAGCAATCAGCTCATTTGTGACATCTGCCAGGTCAAGTCCGGCGCCGGTCACCTGCCTGAGTGAAACGGGATTAGGTGCCCCGCTGCGAAAGACTGTCTGGTTGACATTCAACCCGATGCCTGCTATGCTGCTGCCCAGTGTCTCACCCATAATGCTGTTCTCAATCAGGATGCCTGCAATTTTGTCATTACCCACATAGATATCATTGGGCCACTTGATACGCGCTTTCCGGGTATGTTTGGATACCAGGTCATAGACAGCCAGCGAGACCATCCTTGAGATGATGAACTGGTCAGAGGGGCTTACCATGACCGGGTAGAGTATCACGCTCATCAGCAGGTTCTTGCCGGGTTCGCTCTCCCAGCTGTTGCCCGGTTGTCCTTTTCCGCTCTCCTGGAATGATGCTGTTATCACAGTGCCTTCGGCCGGTTCCTGTCCGTTCAGCATGGCAGCTGCCACA
>DAIDJT010000086.1 GCA_027451265.1 Bacteroidales bacterium
TTCGCCATAAACTCACCCCTGTTTTTTGCATTGGAGTTACGGACTGTCGGGCCATCCCACGGGTAAATGGCTCTTTCATATATTCTTTCTTCAAAGGTATTGCCCTTGAGGCCATAAGCAGCAAATTCCCATTCAGCTTCCGTCGGCAGCCGGTAGCGCGGCAGAAGGACGCCATCCTCGAGCCGGACACGCGGATGCAGTTCATCCACCCTCTGTCCTGCAACACCTTCATACTGGCCTGCAAGATATGCTTCGGTATTGAAGTTATTTTCGCCTGACTGCTCAACGTTGGCATCCTGCCACTTGCTGTCAAGAAGTATCTGTTCGTTGACCCTGTCGGTACGCCATACACAGTAATCATTGGCCTGTAGCCAGCTGACACCCACAACCGGATAATTATTGAACGAGGGGTGACGGAAATAATACTGAACATATGGTTCGTTCAGACCTAGCGGGCTTCTCCACACAAGCGTGTCAGGGAGAGCACGGCGGTGAACCTCCGGATAATCGCTGTATACCCTCCTCAGCCAGTACAGATATTCCCGGTAGTCGAGGTTGGTGATCTCCGTCTCATCCATATAGAATGAGGAAACGGTTACCCTGCGGGGTGAGTTGTTCCAGTCATACATCACATCCTGCTCAACACGTCCCATTGTAAAGGTTCCTCCTTCTATCAGCACCAGGTTCGGACCGGTGACCTGTTCTGAAGCCTCTCCTATCGGATAGCCAAGGTCATTGGCATCGCTCGACTTGGGATCCCTGTAGCCCCAGCCAGTAGTCGGAGACACATTATCCTGCTTCGCTCCCTTGCAGGAAAAGAGGAAGAGAGCAACAACTACAAAAACCGGTAAAGCTCTGAGTTTATACATAGCAATATAAGGTTTACTTGATTACTTTTTAAGTTTAAAAATTGCGTTCATTTACAAAACTCTGCACCAAAATAACTACAAAAGGGGCAACTTTATTATGTGCGGTGCTCTACTTTTTTCAACATTTCCGAAACTAAACATTGCACCGGCTTTTACAATTGCCGTGCCGCCAATGGAACCATCACCACCGGCTATGATATAACTATATGATAATATGATTTTTACAGTTGCTGCATCCCATCCTGCACCAACGCCCATGGAGGTGAATCCGTCAGTGACGTGCCATAGGGAGAGGCTGCCGGTCAGACCCTTCCACGAGGCTTCGCTGCCTAAATATATCCGCACCTCGTCACCCTGGATGAGGAGAGCAGCTGAAGGCAGGAGGGAAAAATCCTTTCCTCCCGGGGTCAGCGTGATCCCGCCGGTGAATGTAAACATCCCGTCCAGCCTGTTATAATCAGCGGCATCATCGCTGAGCGATGGCCTGGTAAGGTGGATGAGTGATGCTCCTGCGAACCAGTTTCCGGATGAAACAGTGAAACCGGTGCCAAGGTCAAAGCGGGTGACGGGCGGAGTCTGAAGGTAATCTGTGCCTCCGCCTGTAATGCCCCTGAAGGGATCGATGTCACCGGGCAGGATTATCGAGCCGCTCCTGATCCCACGAGTGATCACTGCAGCGCTCAATCCGGTGGTAACATACACTTTACGTCCGGCACGAAAGTGATATGAGTAGGAAGCTCCTCCTCTCAGGTCATTCATAATGTCTCCCAGGAAATCATCCGAAACCCATGCACCGGCTCCGCCGTGGAGTGAGCTGAAATAACCATCGTATGAAGCATAAACTGACCCGAGTCCGAACCCGTTTCCCGGGAGAAAGGTAAATGCCGAGGTTCTTATTGAGGAAGCCCCTTCAACACCGGTAAAGGCAGGGTTATACATGACCTGCAAACCGGAGACCGATCCGTACCAGGTGTCCTGGCCGCTGAGTGTCACCGTGCAGAAAATAAGCAAAGCTGCAATAGTCCTGTATCTGAACTTCATGGTAGTGATCCAGCATTATCAACGCCGGCAAACTGTCATTATTTTGTTGCAGCCGGCATCAATACGGGGCAAAGATAAGTGACTTGACTATCTTTGCGAAGATGAGAACGAAAAGTCTTGCCACCGGTCTTCTCGCCCTTCTGGCTCTTCATCCTGCCGCAGCGCAGGAACGGGCCGCCTCGTCAGTGCTCGGCAGCGGGCACTGGGCCAGGATAGCCGTCACAGAAGAGGGAATCTACAGGCTTGACTACTCGCGCCTCCGTGACCTGGGTTTCACCGACCCTGGCTCGGTTGCGCTTTACGGGAACAACATGGGACAGCTCTCCTTCCGGAACGACGGCACTGCACCCGATGACCTCAGGAAAATTGCCGTCCGGGCGGAAAAGGGGAGTGACGGCGTTTTCAATGAAGGCGACTATTTTCTCTTTTATGCCCGGGGCACCCACCGGTGGGTCACTGACCGCACATCCGGCGTGAATAGTTTTATGAGGCATAATTATTCTGATACTGCATGGTATTTCATAACCACCCGGCAGGGAGGGGCCCTGGCAGTGGAGACGGAGACCCCGCCAGTTGACGAGCCATCACGCCAATCCTCATCAACCGATGTATTCTTCAGGCATGAACGCGAGGATGTCAACCTCATCAGGTCAGGAAGGGAGTGGTACCAGCAGGTAGTGTCCGGCACTCAGAACGGCATCGGGCCGGGCTTTACTGATATCCTGACCAGCGCGGGAATAAAGTACAGTATCAGGGTAGCAGGCCGGTCTGATACGGAAACATCCTTCACCCTCAGGCAGGGCAGTGAAACAATCAGAACCATAACGGTTCCTGCCGTTACAATGACCGACCTCAACGGTGTTTATGCCGCTACCGTCACGGTTACCGATTCCGTCTTCCCGGCCTCAGCGACGCCGGCATTCACCCTGGCGTTCTCCTCAGCCGGCAACATGGCAGCCACGGGGTACATTGACTATGCCGACTTCACCGCCAGGGCAGCACTGGTCTGGAGGGAAAAGCCGCTTTTCATCAGCGACAGAAGGTCTGTCGGACCGGCGGCTGTCACCCGGTTCACTGTGGATGGATCACCCTCGCTGATTGTCTGGGACATCACTGATCCCTTTACCCCACTGGCGATACAGGCAACAGCCTCATCAGGGAACACAGTCTTTGCTGTGGCAACGGACAGTCTCAGAAGGTTTGTGGCTTTCACCACGGCACAGGTTAAGCAGCCGGCAAGGGGGGCACCGGTTCCAAACCAGAACCTCCACGCCCTATTGCCTGCCGACATGATTATAGTCACTCACCCGCTCTTCAGGGCTTATGCTGAGAAACTAGCGGCACTGCATCTGGCAGATGACGGCACTACTTCCATTATCGTCACCCCTGAGCAGATTTACAATGAATTCTCAGGCGGGGTTCCTGATGCTGCAGCAATCAGGAATTTCGTCAGGATGATCTATGACAGAGGCCGCGAGAGCAGTCAGCCACTGAAGTACCTGCTTCTTTTTGGCGACGGTTCTTATGAGAATAAAACTCTTCCTCCCGGCAACAGCTCTTTTATTCCAACCTGGCAGTCTGTCAACTCAACCACCGGTGTTCTCTCATTCACATCTGATGATTTCTACGGGCTGCTTGATGAAGGCGAAGGTGAGGCCGACGGTTTCCTTGACATCGGCATCGGGAGACTGCCCGCTTATGACACCACATCGGCCGGTATTATGGTCAGGAAAATATCATCATATCTCTCAGGCTCCGGCCAGGGCTCATGGCGGAATATCCTCTGCCTTGTGGCCGATGATGAGGATTCCAATCTTCATATGTTTGATGCTGAAGGCCTTGCCGAAGCAGCCTCAACCTCGGCACCTCCGCTTACAATTGAAAAAATATACCTCGATGCCTTCCGTCAGATAACTTCCGTCACCGGTGATTCTTATCCTGACGCTACAAGGGCTGTTGACGACAGGATGGCAGCAGGATGCCTGATAATGAATTATGTTGGTCATGGCAATGAATCGGGCCTTGCCCATGAAAGGGTTATCCGCACTGACAATATCAACTCATGGAAAAACACCGCCATGCTGCCCCTGTTCATCACCGCCACATGTGAGTTCTCGAGGTTTGATGATGTGGAGATAAACAGGGCTGCCACCACCATAACTCCAAAGCCTTCAGCCGGTGAACTGGTGCTTCTCAATCCTGACGGCGGAGGCATAGCTCTCATGAGCACCACCAGGGTGGTCTACTCTGCCCCCAATTATACTCTTAACCGTGCCATATTTGATTATGCTTTCATGGCTGCCTCTGACGGCCGGTCAATGAGGCTTGGTGATATCATCAGGCGGGCGAAAATCACCACCGGGGCAGGGATGAACAAGCGCAACTTCCTCCTCCTTGGTGACCCGGCACTCCGCCTGGCCTGGCCTGTGACAGGTAAAGTAGTAACTGACAGCATCAACGGTGTTCATGTCTCTATGGCTGCTGACACCCTCAAGGCACTGTCACTGGTGACTATCAGCGGCCACCTGGAAGATGCTGCCGGGAACCTGATGACCGGATTCAACGGAACCGTGGAACCTACGGTATTCGACAAGCCCGGACATATTACCACACTCGCCAACGATGGAGGCTCGCCCATGACCTTCCCGGTGACGGGCAACGTCCTTTTCAGGGGCAAAACCACAGTCGCCGGCGGCCGCTTTACATTCACATTCATCGTACCACTCGACATCAACTACAACTACGGGAACGGGGCGGTTAAATATTACGTATATGACGGCACCACGGACCTCAACGGCAGCTTCACCGGGTTAACCGTGGGCGGCTTCTCGGATGCGGCATCGGATGATACTGAAGGGCCCGGCATAAGGCTTTTCATGAATGACACCCTTTTCAACGACGGTGGTGTGACTGACACCTCCCCGGTACTGCTTGCACTGCTCAGTGACAGGTCAGGCATCAATGCCACCGGTACGGGTATAGGGCATGATATTATTGCCTGGCTTGATGATGACATATCAGGAGCTGTAGTTCTGAACAGCCTGTTCAGGGCTGACATGGGCCGGCACACTTCAGGCACCCTGATCTATCCCCTCGTGGTGACTGCACAGGGGAAACATACGGTCTCAATGAGGGCGTGGGATAACCTCAACAATCCCTCGGTAGCCACCCTTCGGTTCACAGTGGAGACCAGCGGCACCTTCAGGCTCACCGATCTTCTTGCTTTTCCAAACCCGGCAACTGACGGCACAAGGTTCACAGCCGGACACAACAGGCCGGGTGCCGTGATTGACCTTACAATAACGGTGTTCAGCTCTGACGGACGCATTGTGAAGGTGCTGCGCGACAAAATCCAAAGTGAAGGATATGCCCTTCCGGACATCCCATGGGACGGCTGTGACGAGAACGGAGGAAGGGTGGCAAGGGGACTCTATCTGTGGCGTGCTGAAGCAGTTACCTCAGAGGGCGAGAAAACCTCGGCCACCGGCCGTTTCATCATTTTGTAAAACAACACAATAAGTGGCCCTTTTTTTTGTTTTATATTTGCACAAATATTGAATAATTACAAATATGAAAAACAAGGCACTGACTATAAGCATTATACTTCTCTTTTCAATTTTTGTTTCACCGGCATGGGCACAGGATGATGATCCATACAATGTCATCCAGACTGCGGTACCTTTCCTTACCATTGCACCCGACTCCCGGGCCGGAGCCCTTGGTGATGCAGGCGTGGCCACGTCACCCGATCTTTACAGCATGCACTGGAACCCGGCAAAATATGCCTTCATAGATGGCAACGGCGGTTTCGGAATGTCGTATTCGCCATGGCTCAGAGCCCTGGTGCCCGACATCAACCTTGCATACCTTTCAGGGTACTACAGGGTTGACAGCAGGCAGGTGCTCGCTGCAAGCCTGATGTATTCGTCACTGGGTGACATACAGTTCACTGATGATTACGGCAATTACCAGAGGGATTACAATCCCAATGAGTTTTCTGTTGATGTTGCTTACTCGCGCCTCTTCTCTGAACACTGGTCAGGAGGCGTTGCAATGAGATTCATCTACTCAAACATCACCGGCGGAATGACGGTCGGTACCACAGAGACCAAAGCAGGAACAGCTTTTGCAGCTGATGCTTCAGCCTATTACACCACCAAACTGAAACTCGGCACACGTGACGGGAACATAGCAGCTGGCATCAACCTCTCAAATATCGGCTCAAAGATGAGCTACACAACGGATGTCGATCCTGACTTCATCCCTATGAATATGCGCCTGGGAACCACATTCAGTGTTGACCTTGACAGGTACAATGCAATCGGGATCTCATTTGACATAAATAAGCTTCTGGTGCCTACTCCTCCAGTATACGACGTGGACAAAAACATCATCGACGGCATGGATCCGAACGTCTCTGTTCCCGTTGCCATTTTCCAGTCTTTCTATGATGCCCCGGGAGGATTCAGTGAGGAAATGAAGGAATTCACCCAGTCACTTGGCGTTGAGTACTGGTACAATCAGCAGTTTGCTCTCAGGGCAGGTTATTTCAACGAAGCCCAGAGCAAGGGAAACAAGAAGTATTTCACCGTGGGAGCAGGATTCAGGCTGAGCGTTTTTTCGCTTGACTTCTCCTATCTTGTTCCTGTCACCCAGAATAATCCGCTGGCACGAACACTGAGATTCTCGCTTGGATTCGAGTTCGATTCCCTCCGCAATCTCAGCCAGAAGTAAACCCTGACATGACACTGCACCAGAGGATAGGCCAGGGCATCGACTTTCACCGCCTTGAGGAGGGTCGTGAGCTCTGGCTTGGTGGCGTACGGATCAGCTCAACGAAGGGTTGCGTGGCTCACTCTGACGGTGATGTGCTTATCCACGCTGTCTGCGATGCATTGCTTGGTGCAGCAGGGTTGAATGACATCGGCTATCATTTCCCTGATTCATCAGAGGAATACAGGGGAATTGACAGCAAGATACTGCTTAAGCGGGTGGTTGAGATGATCACCGGTGCAGGCTACAGGATAGTAAATATTGACAGTACAGTCTGTCTTGAGTTGCCGAAGCTGGCGCCCTATATCACTGCCATGCGGACAACGATGGCCGCCATTGCAAACATCTCATCCGATGCGGTTTCGGTAAAGGCCACCACCACCGAGAAGATGGGCTTCACCGGCCGCGGTGAGGGGATTGTGGCCCTGGCTGTCTGCCTGCTCTCCGACCTGATCCCCGATAATATTTGATTTGCGATTGCCGATCTGCGATTTTCGACTTTCGATTGCCGACTTTCGATTGCCGATTTGCGATTGCCGATCTTTTCATTGACTATTCGCAAATCGCAAATCGCAAATCGCAATTCTATTTATTGATTATCTCATCAATCAGATCATCATCTGCCTCCTGCGGCATGGTGACCACCATTCCGGGAGTCCGCTCCATCTCCCTCGTTATTGCTGCCACGGCCCCGCTATTGCGTGCCCAGCTGCGGCGGGCGATGCCGTTGTTTACATCCCAGAGCAACATTGACCTTATGCGGCGCGATGCCTCAGGACTGCCGTCGAGTACCATCCCGAAGCCGCCGTTGATCACCTCGCCCCAGCCTACTCCTCCCCCGTTGTGTATGGAGACCCATGTGGCTCCGCGGAAGGCATCGCCGATGACATTCTGTACCGCCATGTCAGCGGTGAAACGCGAACCGTCATAAATGTTTGATGTCTCACGGTAGGGTGAGTCAGTGCCCGACACATCGTGATGATCACGTCCAATCACAATGGGGCCGCTGATGATTCCCGAGGCGATGGCATCATTGAAAGCTGAAGCTATCATTATCCTGCCGGCGGCATCAGCATAGAGTATGCGCGCCTGCGACCCCACCACCAACCTGTTTCGTCCAGCTTCACTGATCCAGTGAATATTGTCAGACATCTGCTGCCGTATGTCTTCCGGTGACTCCTTCATCAGCCGCCCGAGGGTTGCTGATGCAATGGCATCACTCTTCTCAAGGTCAGCCGGGTCACCGGAACAGCAAACCCACCGGAACGGGCCGAAACCATAATCAAAGCAGATAGGACCCATAATATCCTCAACATATGAAGGATACCGGAACCCGCCACTCCCGTTGCCAACGTCTGCCCCGGCGCGTGAAGACTCCAGCAGGAATGCATTGCCATAATCAAAGAAGTAGGTGCCGTGTGCCGTGTGCCTGTTTATGGCCTCCACCTGCCGGCGCAGCGAGGCCTGCACCAGCCCGCGGAATTTATCAGGGTCATCAGCCATCAGGGTGTTTGCCTCCTCAAAACTTATCCCTGCCGGGTAGTAACCTCCTGCCCAGGGATTATGAAGCGAGGTCTGGTCCGAACCAAGATCGGCCCAGAGTCCCTCATCCGCAAACTTCTCCCACAGCTCGACAATGTTTCCCTGGAAGGCCAGTGAAACCACCTCGCCGTCACGGCAGGCCCTGCGCACCCGGGTGACTAGTTCAGAAAATTCCGTGTGCACCTCATCAACCCAGCCCTGTGAGTGACGCGTCCTGATGGCCTTCGGGTTTACCTCGGCGATGACTGAGACCACACCGGCTATGTTGCCGGCTTTTGGCTGTGCCCCTGACATGCCTCCAAGCCCTGATGAAATAAAAAGCCTGCTCTTCCGCTCCTCAGCCGCAACAGGCTTCGCACGCCGGGTGGCGTTGAGCAGGGTGATTGTGGTACCGTGCACAATACCCTGCGGACCTATATACATATATGAACCGGCTGTCATCTGGCCGTACTGAGATACACCGAGGGCATTGAACCGCTCCCAGTTATCCTGCGATGAGTAGTTGGGGATAACCATTCCGTTTGTGACAACCACCCGCGGCGCCTCCCTGTGCGAGGGGAACAGACCCAGCGGATGACCTGAATACATTACGAGCGTCTGCTCGTCGGTCATCCCGGAGAGGTACTTCATTGTGAGCCTGTACTGTGCCCAGTTCTGGAAGACAGCTCCGTTGCCGCCGTAGGTGATCAGCTCATGCGGATGCTGAGCCACGGCAGGATCAAGGTTGTTTGTGATCATCAGCATGATGGCGGCAGCCTGCACCGACCTGTGCGGGTACTCACTGACAGGGCGGGCCTTCATCTCGTAGTCAGGCCTGTAGCGGTACATGTAAATGCGGCCCCGCTCACGGAGTTCAGCTGCAAACTCAGGTGCGAGAGTACTGTGCAGTGACTCCGGGAAATATCTCAGGGCATTGCGGAGCGCAAGCTTTTTCTCTTCGGTTGTCAGAATGTCGCGACGGCGGGGTGCATGGTTCACCGATGGGTCCCAGGCCTTAGGTCCGGGCAGGTTTGAGGGGATGCCTTCCCTGACCTGTGATTTGAAATCATTCATGCTGTTGTCGGTTGAAAGGTCAGGCAAATATAATAAAACAGGCAGAGACGTTGCGCACAACGTCTCTGCATATTGGAAAATGGTAAAAATCAGTTATTTGCTTTCGCCAACGATCTCATCGTCAACAAGTATGCGGCCGCA
>DAIDJT010000087.1 GCA_027451265.1 Bacteroidales bacterium
TTGTTGCCGAGGTGAGCACTTCGGCACGCAAGGTTTACGGCAACGGGAGGTATCGCATACTGCTGGTCGACTGCGGGGTGAAGTTCAACATCATCCGCAATCTGCTGAAGCGTGACACGACAATCATCAGGGTGCCGTGGGATTATGATTATTCAGTTGAAGACTATGACGGACTGTTTCTCACAAACGGTCCCGGCGACCCGAAGATGTGCCGGGCTGCAATAGACAATATAAGGAAGTCGCTTGATGATGACCGTCCAATCTTCGGCATCTGCCTGGGCAACCAGCTGATGGCGCTGGCGGCCGGGGCCGATACGTACAAGCTCCGTTACGGTCACCGCAGCCATAACCAGCCGGTGCAGATGGTAGGCACTGAAAGGGCATACATCACCTCGCAGAATCACGGTTTTGCCGTGAACAACAACACATTGCCCGCCGGGTGGGTTCCGTTGTTTGTCAATGTTAACGACAACACAAACGAGGGGATGAAGCATGTCTCGAAACCCTTCTTCTCCACCCAGTTTCACCCGGAGGCCTCAGGGGGGCCGACGGATACTGATTTCCTGTTTGATCTCTTCATTGAGAATATCAAGAAGGCAGTCAGCAGCCGGCAGCCGGCAGTTTGAGGCTCCAGAAGCTGGAAAAGTCCCGTATCCGCCGGCTGGCGGATCAGTAAGGAGGCTCAGCCCCGCACACGAATCTATACCGATGAAGTCGGGAGTGTAAGGAAGGCAACCTGTAAGTTCAAAGGTAATTGGATGCGGGTTATCTGCCAATAAAGGGAAGCGTTTATATTTTTTGAACTGATATAGATTGCCTGACCCTGTTACCCTATAACGTTGCATAATTCCCGGGGAGAGCTTCCTGACCGGAATGATTCCATCAGTACATTCAGCCGTACTATTAACAATCCCGTCCCTGTGTTTCCGATACTTCCGGTATGTGAGTAATCAGCAGGATCGGGAAACCTGAAAGAACCCGATCCTGCCTTTCCTGCAACAGCCCTGTAGGCCTCCCTGAATGGGACGCCCTTCCGGACCATATCATTGGCCTCCTCAACGGAGAAAATATCATTGTAGCGGTTGTCGTTTAAGATATCCTTCCTGACTATCAGTCCCTCCAGCGCACCGTGCACGGCCTGCACCAGTTCCGTTATGCTGTCAAAGGTATCAAACAGAACGGCCTTCAATTCCTGAAAATCACGGTTATACCCGGGAGGCAGCCCGGCCGTCATAAGAGCTATTTCCCCAGGCACTGTCTGCAACCTGTTGCAGCGGGCCCTTATCAGCTCAAACAGGTCAGGGTTCTTTTTCTGCGGCATGATTGAGGAGCCGGTTGTAAGATCATCTTTCAGTGAAACAAATCCGTAACCCGGTGACATAAAAAGTATTACATCAGAGGCAAATCTCCCCAGGGTGTTTGCTGCAGAGGCGATGGCGCCGGTCACCTGTCGTTCGGTGCGGCCGCGGCTCATCTGGGCATACGGTGAAGTGACAATAAGCCTGCGGAATCCAAGCAGTTCTGCCGTCAGCTCGCGGTCAACCGGCAGGGATGTTCCGTAACCGGCAGCGGTGCCAAGCGGAGAGGCATCAGCCAGCGCGGCCGCACCGGACAGAATCTGCAGGTCATCACAGAGGCTCTCGGCAAACGAGGCGAACCATAGCCCAAATGAGGTAACCATGGCTGCCTGCATATGCGTGAATCCGGGCATCAGATCACCCTTATGCTTCTCACTCAGATCAAGGAAGTTTTCAGCAAGCGACTCCAGTTCATGTGCAAGCAGGTAAGACTGATGCCTGATGTACAGGTGCAGATCAGTCAGAACCTGGTCGTTCCGCGAGCGCCCGGTGTGCAGTTTGCCTGCTGCATCCACAGCAACTTGGTTGCCCTGGCAGTTTTCATGCAGCTGGTCTGCAGCCTCCCCGGCTTTCTGATTGTCATGGGTGCCGGACTGCAGATTTACTTCTTCCACCGCCATTTCGCAGAGGCGGATCTCAACCCAGGAATGGATATCCTCATATTCCTTTCCGATGGAGAAATCGCCCTGTGACACCTCATCAAGGAGCCGGGTCAGGCCGGCAAGGAGACTATCCTTCTCGCTGGCCGTGATCAGCCCGCACCGCTCAAGCATGACCGCATGAGCCATGGACCCCACAATGTCATAAGGAGCCAGCCTCGAATCATATAACCTGTCCCTGTCACATGTGAAGCTTATGAGCGACTCCCGGGTCTTGCCTCCCTTATCCCACAAGTGCATCTTCAGTTACCTTCTTTTTGTTTGCCTCCATGATTGCATGGTGCGCCATCAGGCGGATGGCATTGATGCGAATGAACCCGAGGCTGTCAGCCTGGTTGAATCCTCCCTCGATGTCCATGCTTGATAACTCCTTATTATATAATGACGATGGTGACTCACGTCCCTCGATGATGATATTGCCCTTGTAAAGGATCATGTGCACCACCCCGTCAATCACCTCCTGGCTCTTGTCCATGGCAGCTTTCAGGAACTCCATCTCGGGTGAGAACCAGAACCCGTTGTAGACCAGCTCAGCAAACACCGGGGCCAGCATGTTGCGCAGGCGCATTACCTCGCGGTCCATGGCGATGCCTTCAATGTCCTTGTGAGCTGAATAAAGGATTGTTGCACCCGGGGTCTCGTAAATGCCCCTTGATTTGATGCCGACGAACCTGTTCTCAACCATGTCAAGCAGTCCGATGCCGTTGGCGCCACCCAGCTTATTGAGATAGGTGAAAAGCTCCAGCGGGTCACTGTAGCTGGTGTTGTCATCCTTGTTGGTTACATTCACAGGGATGCCGTCCTTGAAAGTGACAGATATATGTGTCTGCTTGTCAGGCGCATCCATTGGCATCACCATCTTCTGAAGGATATCCTTCCCTGCGAAGTAAAGGGGATCCTCAAGGATGCCGGCTTCATGGCTGATATGCATCAGGTTGTCATCTTCACTGTAGGGTTTGGAGATCGAGGCTTTTACCGGGATACGGTGACCGGCAGCGTACCTGATCATATCTGACCTGCCCTGGAACTGCGATAGGAATTCCGCATCCTTCCATGGAGAGATAACCTTAATGTCAGGCTTCAGGGCATAATATGCCAGTTCGAAGCGCACCTGGTCATTGCCTTTCCCGGTGGCGCCGTGGGCAACATAATCTGCCTCATATTCCATGGCAGCTTCGATCTGCTTCTTCGCGATGAGCGGCCTGGCAAGAGCTGTTCCCAGGAGATAGCGGTCCTCATATACCGCGTTGGCCTTCACCGCCTGGAAGATATAGTCGGTGACGAATTCCCTTTTCAGGTCTTCGATGATCACCGAAGAGGCACCAATTGCAAGAGCCTTTTCACGGACTGCCTCGAAATCATCATTCTGTCCTACGTCGGCTACATAGGCAATTACCTCATATCCTTTGTTTATGAGCCATTTGAGTATCACGGAAGTATCAAGACCCCCGGAATAAGCAAGCATAACTTTTTTCATCGGTTTAATTTTTTTGTCGGATTGAGCCCGTGAGCCCTGATTCAGGCTGATCTGAATCAGTTAATTGAATTCGTGCGGGTTCAGGTTCACATTTTTGTTATTGTTTCTGGTTCGAATATTCCACTGAGGCATTCTTCAACTGCTTCGTTGCTGATGTTGTCACGGGGTATCAGGAGGATTGTGTCATCGCCTGCAACCGTTCCGGCTATCTCATAACGGCCGGCACGGTCAATCCTGATTGCAACCGCCGATGCAAATCCCGGCGGGGTGTTTATCAGCAGCAGACCCCTTGCCCATGTCATGCCGGTGATTGACGCAGCAGCACTCCCGGGTAGCATCTCTGCAGCCGCCTCCCTTCCGGATGAAAGAAGATAGCGATATCCTCCGCTGCCGTCAAATCCCCTGGTTATGCCCAGCTGCCTTAAATCGCGGGAGAGTGTCGCCTGCGTACACTTCATCCCTGTTCCCTCCACCATTCTGAGAAGATCATCCTGCGATCCGATCACATTCTCCCTGACAAGTTTCTCAATCAGGGCCAGCCGTGATATTCTGTTCATATTGTATTTTTATTCATTTTGAATGCAAATTTATACATTAATTATTAATACGAGCCTGTCAGGGTGAAAATTTTTCAATAAAAAAGGGCGCTCACTTTTGTAGTAAGCCGCCCTTGTTATCAAATCGCCGACCCGCGGAAGTCCCTATTTCACGTCGTAGCCTTCCGGAAGACCCAGCTTCTCCTTGAGTTTCCTGTTATGTTCCTGGGCATCTTTTGCTGCCTCGTCAACATTGTAATAGTGGTTGGGGTATTTCTTGTCCGCTCCCATAACCAGTGCATAACCTATTGTACCGGACACTATACCGGCAGTTGCGACTCCTATCTCCCAGTTTGGTGCTGTTGTTCCGTCAGGATGGAGGAAGGGTTTATCAACGAGCATGTCAACAAGAACCGGCCCGCCTATAAGCAATCCGCCGAGAAACATTCCCAGCCCGACATTCATCTGTCTTGTAACTGATTTGTTAATTGTCGCATACCTGTTGATAACCTGCTGGTTCTCGACGAGATTTGCCAGGCCAAGGTCACCGATCTCCTTCACACCTCCCTGGATGATCTTGAAGTCGGATATCTGCGAGGTGTTTGTCACAGAGGAAGAATATCCGTACCAGCCGTAGTAGCCCGGGAAAAGTGTGCTGGCTCCCTGGGTGGTACTGACCGAATTTGATGAATATATCACATCAACTTTGCTGGCCTGGTATTCTTCGCGTTCCTTCGATTTGCTTTCAAGGATTTTTTCTGCCACCTGGCCGCTGTTCTTAACGAGTACCGTAGTGGTCTGCCCGGGATTGATGGCAACCAGTTCTCCGAAGATGCCTGCGCCATCCTTCATAATTTTCAGGTAATGATTTCCGGCAGGTATGGCATTGACAGTTTTAATATCCTCGCCCTGCTTGATGTCATCGATGTATACAGTGGTCCCGGTAAACTCGGAAAATATATTCAGTGTTCCCGTACCCTGCGGAGATGCTACGGCACCCTGTGTCACCTGTTGGTTCCCGGTTACCGTGGCAGGTTTAGCCGCAGTTCCCGAGGCGTCTACCAGAATAGTAGTCACTTCTCCGGCAGTGATAGATACAATGTTACTGTAAACCTTCGCTCCGTCCTTGTTCAGAGCCTTGACATAATGTGTTCCGGCAGCCAGCGTAATGGCATCATAGCTTGGGTACTGGGTCTCATCGACGTATACCACGACAGGATCTTCCGAGAAGACCTTGAGAGTTCCCGTATTCTGGGCGAATGCGGCTGAGATGCTGAACAGCATCACCAGCACGGTCAGTGAAAAAGTTTTCATAAGCAGTTCTGTGTTTGGAGCTAATTAGAGAAATAGTTATCCTTGAAAGATTTATGGTAATCGTAAGCATGCAGTTTGAGCTTGCGGGCAGCGGCCTCTGCACTCATAGGCCCGCTGGTGTATATTGTTGCTGCAAGGGGGGCAGTGGTGTAACCCAGCGCTACCATTATATTGTTCCCGGTGGCGGGATCAGTCCAGGTATAAAGCATCAGCGCTTTTTTCTTCTTTAGAGCCTCAGGGAGGCGACCGTCATCTTCACTGTACCCGGAAAGGAATATTTTTTCAGCAGTTGTTGGTGAACCATAAAGTGCAGTCACGTCATTCAGCATCTGGGTGAACTCCGGCACAGGCACCTCTCCCTTGTTCAGTTTAAGCTTTGCGTTGGCGGCAGTGGTAGATATGTACCCGACGATGATCTGGAACAGTTTCTGGTCAATGAACCTGCACTCGACAAGATATAGCGAAGACCCCTGGGGGATGGCATACACGCTGTAGCCGGTATTTCTCTGGGCCTGGGCAGCCTTCGGAGACATAAGCTGATCCACATCTCTCATACTCATTCCGAATGACAACCCAAAGGCTCCGCTCATGTCAGCCGGAAGCCGGCCGTTGACCTGCCCGATATCAATTGACTGCTTTGGTGCAGCAACAGCTTCGGGTTCAGCACTGCCATTGCCTGGTTGAGAGCTCGCCTCTGACTGGCCCTCCCGGGCTCCGGTTGCGATCTGCCCGTAGATCACACTCTGCGTAGTACCGGACGATGGCGCCTGAGCAGGTTGTACCGGCAACGGCTGAGACTGAACAGCCTGGTTATGTGGCGCTTCTATGAGAACAGAGGTGACCTCCCCGGCCTTAACAGTGACAATCTGGCTGTAAATTTTTGCACCTTCACCGTTTATGGCTTTGACCCAGTGGGTTCCGGGCACAAGCTTTATTTCGCTGTACTGAGGATAATGAGTCTCATCTACATAAATAACCAGGGGGTTATCCGAAAAAATTTTTAGTACTCCCGCAGGAGACTGACCTGATATAGTGTAAAAGGCAGGAAAAATCAGCAATAGAAACAGGCTAAGCTGTCTCAGGGCATGCCGGATGTCGCTCTTCATAAATCGTGATTTATTAAATGGATCCTTCCGAAATATTTTAATAAGTAAACGTAATGAATGGCCTTATGTTACACATATATTGACCAACATTTATTTTTTAACAATTAACCCCAAACATGTGAACATCAATCTTCCTTTACGGAAGATCAGCGTCATGCTGCAGCGCGGGGAGGATACTGTCAATGCCTTGCGGACTGATATGGTCACCACCGTATTTTTGTTGTATTTTTACAGCCCAAACGGGAATGATGAACGAAGAAATAAAGAAGGTGCTGCTGCTGGGTTCGGGAGCCCTTAAAATCGGCGAGGCAGGCGAATTTGACTACTCCGGGTCACAGGCCCTTAAAGCCCTTCGCGAAGAAGGTATCTTCACCGTACTCATCAATCCGAATATTGCCACCGTGCAGACATCGGAGCGGATCGCTGACAAGATTTATTTTCTTCCGGTTACGCCGAATTTCGTGGAGAGGGTCATCGAGCGGGAGAAGCCTGACGGCATACTGCTTTCATTCGGAGGTCAGACGGCTCTCAACTGCGGGACGGCTCTTTTTCGTGCCGGTGTATTTGAGAAGCACGGTGTGAAGGTACTCGGCACCCCGGTGGAGGCAATCATGAACACCGAGGACCGCGAGCTCTTCGTAAAAAAACTTGACGAGATCAGTGTTAAGACACCACGCAGCATTGCTGTCACAACTGTGGATGATGCCCTTAAGGCGGCTGACCGGCTTGGATTTCCGATAATTATCCGTGCTGCATATACACTTGGCGGGCAGGGAAGCGGATTCTGCTCAAATATCGAAGAGCTAAAGGTGCTGGCAGCCCGTGCCTTCTCCTACTCTGACCAGATCCTGGTGGAGGAGTCGCTCAAGGGGTGGAAGGAGGTTGAATACGAAGTGGTCCGTGACCGCTTTGACAACTGTATCACTGTCTGCAACATGGAGAACTTCGATCCGCTCGGGATACACACCGGTGAGAGCATCGTGGTTGCTCCCTCGCAGACTCTTACAAACAGTGAATATCATAAGCTCAGGGAGCTGTCTATAAAGATCATCCGCCATGTCGGCATCATCGGCGAGTGTAATGTGCAATATGCCCTCGACCCCAACTCGGAGGACTACCGTGTCATCGAGGTCAACGCCCGTCTTTCGCGCTCCAGCGCACTTGCTTCAAAGGCAACAGGCTATCCGCTGGCATTCGTGGCGGCCAAGCTGGCCCTGGGATATGGCCTTCACCAGCTCAAGAATTCAGTCACTAAATCAACGACTGCCTGTTTCGAGCCTGCGCTTGACTATATAGTCTGTAAGATACCTCGCTGGGACCTCAACAAGTTCCAGGGTGTGGCTCACGAGATCGGCAGCAGCATGAAGAGCGTCGGTGAGATCATGGCCATAGGACGCACCTTCGAAGAGGCCATACAGAAGGGACTGAGGATGATCGGGCTTGGGATGCACGGTTTCGTCAGCAACCGCAACCTTAGCTTTGATGACATTGAGAAGGAACTCTCGCAGCCCACTGATATGCGTATCTTCTCAATTGCCGAGGCTCTTGAAAAGGGATTTGAGGTGGACCGGATCTGGGAGCTTACCCGGATAGACCGCTGGTTCCTGTACAAGCTGCAGAATATCAGCAATATAAAGAGACAGCTGGAGAGCTTTGACTCTCTTGAGAGCCTGCCTGACAGGGCTTTGCTGCACGCCAAGATCAACGGTTTCAGCGATTTTCAGATAGCCCGGCATGTTCTGAAACCTGAAAACCGTGCCATCAACGAGGCCATGCTCAGCGTGCGGCGACACCGGAAAAGCCGTGGCATTGTGCCATATGTCAAGCAGATTGACACACTGGCGGCGGAGTACCCCGCCGTGACAAACTACCTCTATCTCACCTACAGCGGGATGGAACATGACATCTGGTACGAGAATGACAAGCGCTCGGTGATAGTGCTGGGTTCAGGCGCCTACAGGATCGGTTCAAGCGTTGAATTCGACTGGTGCTCCGTCAATGCAATCAACACAATCAGGCGCGAAGGGCTTCGCGGAGTGATGATCAACTACAATCCGGAGACTGTCAGCACCGATTACGACATGTGCGACAGGCTCTATTTCGATGAGCTTTCGTTTGAGAGGGTGATGGATGTGATTGACCTGGAGACACCGCGTGGTGTTATCCTGGCCATGGGCGGACAGATACCAAACAACCTGGCTATGAGGCTGCACCGGCAGGGAGTGACTATCCTTGGCACCCCGCCGGAATCGATTGACCGCGCCGAGGACAGGCACAAGTTCTCATCGATGTGTGACACGCTGGATATTGACCAGCCCCGCTGGAAGGAGCTCCGCAGCCTGGAAGAGATAAACCGGTTTATTGATGATATCGGGTTCCCGGTGCTGATACGCCCTTCCTATGTGCTTTCAGGTGCCGCGATGAACGTCGTGTCAAACAGCACCGAACTGGTGCACTTTCTCGAGCTGGCTGCCAGTGTCTCCAAGGAACACCCGGTGGTGGTGTCGGAGTTCATTGAGTATGCCAAGGAGATAGAGATTGACGCGGTGGCTTCCGGGGGTGAAATTGTGGCTTATGCAATAAGTGAACATGTTGAGTATGCGGGTGTGCATTCAGGGGATGCAACAATCGTATTTCCTCCCCAGAAAATCTATTTTGAAACTGTCAGGCGTATCAAACGGATCTCGCGTGAGATAGCCCGGGAGCTGAATATCTCGGGGCCGTTCAATATCCAGTTCCTGGCACGCGAGAATGACATCAAGGTCATTGAATGCAACCTGCGGGCCAGCCGGAGCATGCCGTTTGTATCCAAAGTACTGAAGACGAACCTGATAGAACTTGCCACGCGTATCATGCTTGGTGTACAGTGGGAGAAGCCGCACAAGTCGGTCTTTGACCTTGATTACGTCGGGGTGAAGGCATCACAGTTCAGTT
>DAIDJT010000088.1 GCA_027451265.1 Bacteroidales bacterium
AGAACGGCGCAGCCACAACTGAAAGTCTGAAGAACGGAGCGGGGGTGAAAGTCAGCTCGCCAAGGAGATTGCCCAGATCGGCATCCTCGAAATCAGGTGTCCGAAAGGTGTAATCAACCGGGTTGAACCTCGACAAAGGTGTGAAAATATCGGTTTTGCCCCACTTGATGATCTTCTTTCCGGCACTGATACTCATGAAGTTGTTATAATACATTCCCCATGCTTCCCGGACAGCCAGGGTGTTGATGTTCTCACCGAATTGCTGTCCGGTCCTTATCCGCAGGTCGCCGAAGCCCCTGAAACTCAGGTTGTCTGTTGCATCCAGGGTAATAGCGGCGTCGCCGAAGGCGGCATTAATATCATGCTGATAATCACCTGTGCTATAGTATACGCCTCCCCTGACAAAACCTCCAATGGTGAAATTCTTTTCCTGGGCTGCCATATAAAAAGAAAGGCAGGCAAACAATAATACGATAAGGGCAGACCTTTTCATAACCTGTTTTTATGACAAAGGTGACGAGTAAAGCAATAGCGGTCGTCCGGACCTGACGGAGCGGACATCAAACCGGTAACCGGCAGGTATGAGCCGCTCGGCTCATACTGTCATTGAGGACGGACAACCACCTTGCGGTAGGTGCTCGGGGTTTTCCCGGTGTAAGCCTTGAAGAAGCTGTTGAAGGTTGATTTTGAGTTGAATCCGGCATCAAATGCGATAGCCAGGATAGTATAATGCTGGTATTTCGGGTCGTTTATCCGGCTCATGACCTCCCTGACGCGATATTCATTGATAAAGGAAAAAAAGTTACGGCCGTATTTCTCATTCAGCACCTCGGTGATGTAGTGTTTGGGGATACCTGTCCTTCGTGAGAGGTCTGCTATGGTCAGGTCTCCGTTGAGATATGGTTTTTCTTCATCCATGTAGGAGAGGAGCCTGGTCAGATATTCTTCGGCCTGGTCCTCCCGCAGTCCGCTTCTTGCATATCTGGCGGTGCCGTTCTCGGGAATATTGCCGGCACCATCGGTAAGCAGATTGGGAAATTCAAGTATTTCAGGCTGCCGGATTGCGTAGAAGCTGTAAGTAAATGAAAAGAAGGTTATAAGGACGAATGTCAGCACATATGGATCAAACGGCAGCAGTCCGCCTATGATATCGATTCCTCCGAGTATGAATACAATGACATAGCCGGCATAGAAGGTGACCGATAATATCTTAAGCCAGTTCAGGGTCAGTTTCGCCGATGTGTAGGAGATCTCATCCCTCAGCCTGATCTGGTGCTTTCGTATGTCTATAAATGAGAGGATGCTATAGGCTGTTACTGATAGGAGGAAGCATATCCCGTAGACAATCCGCAGAGGTATAAACCTGTCACGTACAAAGAATCCGCTCAGGTCATCAAATATCGGTTCCTCACGGAAGATTACCGATACGGCGAAGAATACAAAAAAGGGGATGGAGTGCAGGAGGTTCCAGGGTGAAAAAGGAAGTGAGGGCCTAATCATATGCCTGACATAGAAATACAGAAGAGGTCCGTAGGTAAAGGCAATGAAGGGGAATGAGTACATATCAAGCACTGTTCGGTTGATAAGTGCGAAGATCATCTCTATACAGAAGAGGAAAACCCATGCGGTCATGATCCTGTGTGCCCTTGTGAAGGGCCTCCGGGTGGCTATCAGCAGTCCGGCGAAAAAGGACTGTGAAATCCCGATATAAAGAACAGGTTCAATGAAATCCATCGTTACCAGATTATTCGGCTAAATTAATAAAAGGATGAAAAAATACCTTACATTTGGTATAACACGTACTTAAAAGAAGATCGCACAATGAGCATTTTGCTTAACTCTGAGTCGAGGGTGATAGTCCAGGGTTTCACCGGAAGTGAAGGGACGTTCCATTCTGGTCAGATGATCGAGTATGGAACAAGGGTCGTTGGTGGTGTCACACCAGGGAAGGGAGGCCAGACCCATCTTGGTCTGCCAGTGTTCAACACGGTCAGGGAAGCAGTTAAGGCTACCGGGGCCGACACCTCGGTGATCTTCGTTCCGCCGGCGTTTGCTTCGGACTCCGTCATTGAAGCTGCCGAGGCCGGTATAAGGCTCATAGTTGCCATCACAGAAGGTATACCGGTTGCTGATATGGTAAGGGTAAAGAAGCTGTTGCGTGATTATGACACAAGGCTCATCGGGCCCAACTGTCCGGGAGTGATCACTCCGGGAGAGGCAAAGGTGGGCATCATGCCCGGATTCATACACAAAAAGGGAAGGGTGGGAGTTATCTCCCGCTCAGGTACCCTCACTTATGAGGCTGTAGACCAGCTCACGAAGCTCGGGCTGGGGCAGTCCACATGCGTGGGCATAGGTGGTGACCCGGTAATAGGCTCCACCTCTCTTGATATCCTCAGTCTCATGATGAAGGATGATGATACTGAGGCAATAGTGCTTATCGGGGAGATAGGAGGTGTGATGGAGGCCGATGTGGCACGCTGGGTGAAGGATAACGGTACCAAGCCTGTGGTCGGATTCATTGCAGGACAGACTGCGCCGAAAGGGAGGCGGATGGGACACGCAGGGGCAATCATCGGCGGAGCCAATGACACTGCCGCGGCCAAGATGCAGATAATGGCCGAGTGCGGCATCCACGTGGTGAAATCGCCTGCTGACATCGGATCAACAGTAGCAGAAGTGCTGCGGAAATAATTTCTTATATTTGTGCCCAAAATTTTTCAAAGATGAGATTACTCGAAGGAAAAACAGCAGTGATCACCGGCGGATCACGTGGGATAGGCAAGGGAATTGCGTTGCGGTTCGCTGCCGAAGGTGCTAATATTGCCATCACCAATATCATTGACAATGAAGAGTTCGCTGCAGCGGTACAGGAATTAACCGCGCTGGGAGTGAAGGCAAAGGGTTATGTTTCAGATGCTTCAGTATTCGCGGATGCGGAGAATGTGATTGATGAGATAACAAAGGATTTCGGAAGGGTTGATATTCTTGTCAACAATGCTGGTATCACCCGTGACACGCTGCTGATGAGGATGACCGAGGAGCAGTGGGACCAGGTTCTGACGGTGAATCTCAAATCGGTCTTTAACCTCACCAAGGCAGCCATTAAGCCCATGATGAAGCAGAAGAGCGGATCAATCGTCAACATGAGTTCTGTGGTAGGAGTTAACGGCAATGCCGGGCAGGCCAACTATTCAGCCTCAAAGGCAGGTATCATCGGTTTCACCAAGAGTGTTGCCAAGGAGCTTGGCTCGCGCAATGTAAGGTGCAATGCCATTGCCCCTGGATTCATCATCACGGAGATGACCAGCAAGCTGCCCGAGGATGTGAAGAACGACTGGATTTCGAGGATACCTCTCAGGCGCGGCGGGTTGCCTGAGGATGTGGCCAATGTGGCCCTTTTCCTGGCCAGTGATCTCTCGTCATATGTCACCGGTCAGACCATTCATGTCTGCGGCGGGATGGCCATGTAAAAAAGTTTTGGAATTGATTATTTTATTATATTTGCACCGGCAGGGCGCTATTCCCTCAAGCACGAGGAAATGCAGCGAGACATAATTATTCCACACTTATTTCTTACGCGCCCTGCTTTTTTTATTGTATGTATGCCTCCTTAGCTCAGTGGTAGAGCAGCTCACTCGTAATGAGCAGGTCGTGGGTTCAACTCCCATGGGAGGCTCAGGGAGAAGTAGGCAATAGGCAGTAGAGGGCCGAGCGTCAAAAAATGACCCGGTGGGTCATTTTAGCGAAGGAGCCTGATTGCAGGGAGGGCAGTAGTGCTGGCATCCGGTTGCCGGTCTGACTTTAAAAATACAATTCATAAAATTATCCAGACAAAAAAAGGGGTTCCATGCCGGGACCCCTTTTCACTATTGCCTGTTGCCTTGTGCCTACTGCCTGATATCCATTTCCTTGAGCAGATACCCTGCACCTGAATAAATGTCAATCACCCACAGTACATAGCGTATGTCAACGCAGATGCACCTCTGCAGGTCAGGCTCGAATGCTATGTTTCCGGTCATTGCTTCCCAGTTGCCGTCAAAGGCAAGGCCGATAAGCTCACCGTTGCCGTTGATGACAGGACTGCCGGAGTTGCCGCCGGTTATGTCATTGTTGGTGATGAAACAGACCGGCATGTAGCCATCCGGTGATCCATAACGGCCATATTCCCTCTTGTTGTTCAGGTCAATAAGACGCTTCGGCAGATCGAACTCATAATCGCCGGGCTTGTATTTCTGCACCACGCCGTCGAGAGTGGTATACCAGTTATAATGCACTGCATCATACGGGTAGTAGTCAAGCACCTTCCCATAGGTAAGCCTCATGGTGGAGTTGGCGTCAGGATATTGCGTTTTGTCAGGCTGATATTCCATTACTCCGGCCAGGTAAAGGCGCTGTCCCTTTGAGAGATCAGCATTGAAGCCCTGGAGGTCTTTCTGAAGCATTGACGAAACTTCATTGATTGATTTGGCTACAACAAGGGCGGGATCCTTCTGAAGAACCTTCAGGCTGGGAGCTGCAAGGAAAGCGTTCAGCTTTTCCTGGGAGGTGAAGATCGACTTTGCAAAGATATTGTCAACGAATGCGTCAACGTTGCCCTTGAACTTAGTGTCTATCAGCTGGTAGAATGATGGCCAGTACTTCGGGTCAATGTCAGCTTTGTAAAGCTTCATCATCGCCTTTGTTGTTGCCTGGTCTGTGGGATAGTTATAATTGCCATAGAAGTTTTCAGCATATCTCTTCAGCCTTCCTGTAATGTCATCGATTTTCTCCTTGTCCTTACCGGCAAGGGCTTCTTCAACCATGGTCATCTGGCCGGCGAAGCTTACCAGTTCAGTTGACAATGCCTCCCTGAGATACTGCGAAACGTTGTACTTCTCTGCCCTTCCCTTGACGGCATTTTCTATGAGTGGCAGGGCATTGCCATATTTCGCGGTGCGGGCCGGGTCAGCCTTGACCCACTTCATGAACTCAGCCTCGAAAGCAGCTTTCTTTTCCGCTGTGCGCAGGCGGGTAAGTCCTTCGTTCTGACCGATGGAGAATTTCCAGTAGTTGGAAATTCCCGAGTATTTGGAGGCATACTGGATGTTTACCTTCGGGTCGGCCTTCATGTCCTTCATCCAGATTGCCAGTCGTTCGCCGCGTATCTTTATCCTGTCGGCGTTGGTGATCTTCATGGCTTCGTCAGCCTCGTAGGAGGTCATGTACCTGGTGGTGCCGCCGGGATAGCCCATCACCATTGCAAAGTCATTTTTCTGCAGGTTCTTTATTGAGACGGGCAGGTAGTATTTTGGTTTGAGGGGCACATTGTCTTTCGAGTACTGTGCCGGTTTGCCGTCAGGGCTCATGTAGACCCTGAACACGCTGAAGTCGCCGGTATGGCGGGGCCATTCCCAGTTGTCGGTGTCATGTCCGAATTTTCCGATTGAATTTGGGGGAGTGCCCACGAGTCTCACATCGGTGTAGCTTTCATAAATGAGGAGGAAGTACTGGTTTCCGCTGTAGAATGATGATACGCGGGCGTTGTAGTGTGTTCCCTTTGTTGCTTCGGCAGTGATGGCAGCGCTCTCAGCCTGGATTGCTTCGCGGCGTGCAGCTTCGGTCATGTCAGGGTTGGTCTTGCCCAGCACCCTTCCGGTCACGTCCTCGATGCGGATGAGAAAAGTGACGCTGAGGCCGGGATTGGGAAGCTCCTCTTCCTTTGACATGGCCCAGAAACCGTTGTTCAGGTAGTCGTGCTCAACGGTGCTGTGGCTCTGTATGGCACTGTAACCGCAGTGATGATTGGTGAGAAGCAGGCCCTCCGGCGAAACGATTTCGCCAGTACAGCCGCCTCCGAAGATGACGATGGCGTCTTTCAGGCTTGCCTGGTTGATGCTGTAGATATCTTCCGCGGTCAGCTTGAGCCCCATTTCGGTCATGGTGCCGATGTTGAGTTTCTCGATGAGCGGCAACAGCCACATCCCTTCGTCAGCCCTTGCCTGTGAGGCTGAGAAGGTTACAAGGATAACAAGGATTGCTAGTAATTTTCTCATGTTTAGGAGTGTTGTTGATTTATCATTGGAACCAAAGATATCAAAATACCTTCTCGGGATTAATGATTTTAACATTTTATAAGAAAGGGAGTTCTTGCTGGAGGTCAACAAGGTTAAATGACAGGCGGTGATACGCGGTGGGGCCGTATTCAGCTATGGCCCTGCGGTGTTCGGCGGTGGGGTATCCCTTGTTGTGTCTCCATCCGTAGCAGGGGAAGAGTGCATCAAGCTCCTCCATGTGGTGGTCGCGTTCTGTTTTTGCCAGTACTGATGCGGCTGCTATTGAGAGATAGGTGGCATCGCCGCGTACAATTGTATGATGGGGTATGTTTCCGTATGTATAGAACCGGTTTCCGTCAATCAGGAGGAGCAGAGGTGTGACCTTCAGGCCGGCGATAGCCCTGTGCATGGCGGTTATTGATGCGCGGAGGATGTTCATCTCGTCAATCTCGGTGTTGGAGCAGGAGGCGATGGACCAGGCAGCGGCTGCTGAAATGATTTCTCCGCGCAGCCGCTCACGCTGCCGCGCGGCAAGCTGTTTGGAGTCGTTCAGTTCCCTGTTGCGGTATTTCTTCGGGAGGATGACTGCTGCCGCATAAACGGGTCCTGCCAGGCAACCGCGGCCGGCCTCGTCGCAACCTGCCTCCCTGTTTCCGTCGAGGAAGAATGGTTTGAGCATCAGGCGAGTCCCCCGGTTGCTTTGATGACTGATTTCCACATCTCTTCTGCGGCGCGGTCCCAGGTATATTTCAGGGAGTTTTTGTACCCTTCGGTGGTAAGGCGGCGGCGCAGCGCGCCGTCGGTGACGAGGCGTGCCATAGCTTCCGCTATGGCACCTGCGTCAGCCGGGCTGACGCAGAGCGCCGCGCCGCCGCTCACCTCGGGAAGTGATGAGCTGTCTGACAGGATGCACGGCGTACCGCACCGCTGCGCCTCCACAACAGGTATGCCAAATCCCTCCAGCCACGGCACAAACGTAAGAGCCTCCGCTGCCCCGTACAGCCGCCGCAACACATCACGCGTCACCGATCCGGTGAATAGAATATCATTCCCGTATTGCGAGGCCTCCAGGTGCCTGTCCATCTCCCTGGTAAGGTACAGCCTCCTCCCCGCCAGAAGAAGCACATGATCACCACCCCCCCGCTGCCTGAAAAGCTCAAAGGCCCTGACGACCGCCTCAACATTCTTCCTCGGAGAAAAGTTGCTTACAAAAAGAAAATAGGACCTGCCACCGGTGTACTGCCTCCTTGTCTCCTCTGCCTCACCCGGCAGCGGCGGAGAAAAAACATCCGCAACACCATTCGGCACAACATCTATCTTATCAGGACTGATTCCGTAGGTTGCAGCCAGATCACCGGCTGTAAATTGCGAGACCGTTGCAACTCGTGTACCCTTTTCCGCGAACAGCGGGAACCGGCGGCGGTAATACCTGCACTCACCCCGTGGTATATCCCCGGGCCGGTGCTCATGGTTCAGGTCATGAATTACAGGAATGCACGGAACATCCGTCCGCAACGGCATTATCCCGTCAGGCGCTATGAATACATCCGCCTTTATCCGTTTCAGCACCGGGGGCAGCAGGTATTCGTGCCATGCATGCCACAACAACGGATGAACTGCACGCAGCGGCAGGGTGATATAACCGACATTGCTGCCTTCAACCGGAAACCCTTCAGATTTGCTCACACCTGCAGCTGACGACTCCGGATCATGCCCGGTCCCTTTTACCTGCCGCATACCGTACTTCCTGTCGCCGATCAGCACGAACCGGTGCTCCGGGTGGTTGCGTACCATCCCCCTGACAACCTCATAGGTGAACCACCCGATGCCGTCGCGGGGAACCGCCCTGAGGGTACGCGCATTTATTCCTATGATCATCTGCCGCTGCTGCTGAAATACAAATGTGGCAATTAATTTATAATTTGGCATTGATTCTTTCATTCACGGCAGACTGAATTGAGGCGAAAGTTCCTTATAAATATCACCTTTCTTCTGACGGTGAGCATCCTGGTAAAGGCATTCTGGGTGCTGGGCATCGACCGCACGGTTCAGAACGTGGTCGGAGAGACTGCCTACGGAACCTATTTCTCCCTGTTCAGTTTCTCCGTTCTCTTCACCCTGCTGCTCGACATGGGTCTCTCGGGATTCAGCAACAGGGCTGTGTCAGCCGATCCCGGAAGGGTGAAGATTTACTTCGGCAACGTACTGCTGCTTCGTCTCCTTCTTACCGCGGCCTACTTCCTTGTCAGCATCACTGTGGCCTTCTCCCTGGGCTACAGGGGATGGCAGATAATCATGCTCCTTGTCATGATGATCAACCAGGTTATGGCTTCGATGATCCTCTGGCTCCGTTCAAATATAAGCGGTATGCAGTACCTCTTCCTCGACAGCATCCTTTCGGTGGCTGACAGGCTGGTGATGATCATCATCTGCTCGGTGCTGCTCTGGGGCGGCACCACCACGGAAGGGTTCAGGATAGAATGGTTTGTACTGGCACAGACGGCAGCATATTTCACGGTGATGTGCATCGCATTCCTGATTGTTGTTCGCAGGGGCGGAATAGCCGGGGTTAAGCCAGATGCCACAGTGCTGAGGAGCATCATCACTGCGGGACTGCCATATGCGGTTGTTGTCTTTGCAATGACAGTTTACTGGCGCATTGACTCTGTCATGATTGAACGCCTTCTCCCTGACGGAGCCACGGAAGCCGGAAACTATGCACAGGCATTCAGGCTCTTTGATGCTATCGCCATGATACCGGTAATGTTTGGTGGGATGCTGCTGCCCATCATGACAAGGGGGCTCTCCTCCGGCAGGGATATCACGCCCCTGGCAAAAATGGCTGCGCGTATGCTCGAGGTGCCTCTGGGCTTAGGGGCGGTGACCCTCGCCACTTTCCCCGGCGAGCTGCTCAGCCTGCTCTATACCACCCCCTCCGGGAGCGCAGTGACAGTCTTCAGGCTCCTGATGGTGACCCTCGTCCCGGTGGGTATGATATATATCTGCAGCACCATGCTTACCGCCGCATGGAAACTGAAGCTGCTGGGTGCAATTACCCTTTCCGGCATGCTCCTGAACGTTGTGCTCAACCTGGTACTCATTCCAAGGATTGGCATAGCAGGAGCGGCCGGTACCGCACTCGCCACCCAGACACTGGTGGCTCTGGCCTGCATGGCAGCAGTCAGGAAGACCATGACCGGCATTGCCGGAACGGGGAGGATCATGGCATACCTGCTTATGCTTTCACTGACCTGTCTTGCAGGATGGCTGCTGCGGCGGACGGACATTCCATGGATGGTTGCGGCTGCCGCACAACTCGCCGCAGGAATCCTCCTGGCCCTGCTTT
>DAIDJT010000089.1 GCA_027451265.1 Bacteroidales bacterium
CAAGGCGCTGATACCCGTTGAAGGGGTCACCGTAATCTCACGTACTCTCCGTATTCTTGAACCTCTCTTCAGCGAGATCATTGTTGCAGGATGGCCTCCGGGTGAGCCTGTCCCCGGTAACGTTGTCAATGTGCATGACAACTTCAGGGGTGTCGGGCCTCTGGCCGGCATCGAGGCTGCACTGGGAGTGGCTTCATCAACTGTACTGTTCGTATTCGGCAGTGATATGCCATGGCTGTCTGAAGAACTCATCAGGGCACAGGCCGGTGAATACCTTGATAATCCCCCGGAAATACTTGTCGCACGGTCAGGTGGCCTCGCCGAACCGCTGCACTCACTCTACAGCAAGAAAATCCACCCTTCACTTGTACGTTACCTCGAAGCCGGAGGCAGTAACGCCATAATTGATTTCTACAGGCTTGCTGATACAAGATATTTTGATTTCCCCCTGACGATGGAGGCACGCAGAGCCCTGACCAACATCAACAGACCTGAAGATTTACTGCCTTGATTCTGATTTTTTCTTATTTTTGATCAGGACCTAAAGAGATCAGCCATGCGTAAGTCACTTCTTTTCCTGGCACTGGCAGTTGCAATTTTAAGCTCATGCCGCCGCTATCATGATTACAGCAAGACCGAATGGAAGGAGAAAGACTTGCCTGAGTGGGAAGACCTTTCAATAAACACGGTTAATACCGTGGCACCTCATGCTTCAATTGTGAGCCATCCCGATAACTCTTCCGCCTTAAAAGCGAAGTGGCGCGAATCAGTCAATGTCTTGTCGCTTGACGGGAAGTGGAAATTCAAATATTCTTCTGCCCCGGCGGAACGGCCGTACTGGTTTTTCAGGGATGATTTTGACACGCGCCCGTGGGGCGAAATAGAGGTCCCGTCAACATGGGAGCGGGAAGGACACGGAATTGCATATTATGTCAACTCGGGATACACCTTCCCGGTGAACCCGCCATTTATCAATCATGCGGACAACCCTGTTGGTTCGTACAAACGCTCATTCACAATTCCCTCAGGCTGGAATGGCAAGGAGGTCTTCCTGAATTTTGACGGTGTCAGCTCCGCCTTTTTCGTATGGATAAACGGTGAGAAGGTGGGTTACAGCGAGGACAGCAAAACGACAGCTGAATTCAATATCACACCGTTCCTGAGAAAAGGGAAAAACAATATTGCGGTTGAGGTTTACAGATACTGTGACGGCAGCTATCTCGAATGCCAGGACTTTTTCAGGCTGAGCGGCATACAGCGGTCAGTGTGGCTGCATGCCAGGCCTAAGACATATATCCGTGATTATTTTGCCGTACCGGCACTGGTTAATGACTACACTGACGGGCTCCTGAACCTGACAGTTGAGATGACCGGAAGTGACAGGCGGCCTGCCGCGATGAGACTTGAGGCAGGGCTCTATGACGGAGATACGAAGATCTTTGGCGAAACCAGGGATGTGGAAACGGCCGACAGCATTGCCATTGTGGAAATGAGCGCTGAAGTGCCGGGAGTCAGGCCATGGTCCGCCGAGTCGCCATCACTCTATACTCTTGTCCTGACCCTTGCTGACGGCCGGGGTCGTGTGCTTGAGAGCGTCGCCTCAAGGATCGGCTTCCGGACAGCTGAGGTGAAGGGTGGCCGGTTCCTTGTCAACGGGAAGGCGATCCGCCTGAAGGGTACGAATATGCATGAGCATGACCCGGTGAACGGCCATACCATAGATGAAGCCCTGATGCTCAAGGATATCAGGCTGATGAAGATGAACAACATCAATGCCGTCCGCACCTCGCACTATCCTCAACCCGAACGCTTCTATGAGTTGTGTGACGAGTACGGACTCTACCTGATTGACGAGGCAAACATCGAGTCACACGGGATAGGATATAACCCCGATGTCACACTGGCTGGAAGGCAGGAGTGGCTGGGGCAGCACATGCTCCGCACGGTCAGGATGGTTGAACGCGACAAAAACCATCCTGCAATTATCACATGGTCACTCGGCAATGAAGCCGGCGACGGACAGAACTTCGTTGCTACCTACAAATGGATAAAGGGGAGGGACAAGAGCAGGCCCGTGCAGTATGAAAGGGCCGAGAAATGGACCCGCACCACCGAAAGACATACTGACATATGGTGCCCGATGTACCCGTCACCCGAGGAGGTGGAAGCCTATGCGCTCAGTGAAGGTAAACCCGGCTTTGACCGCCCTTATATTATGTGCGAGTATGCACATTCCATGGGAAACAGCACGGGTAATCTTCAGGATTACTGGGATGTCATTGAGAAATACGGGATCCTTCAGGGCGGGTTTATCTGGGACTGGGTTGATCAGGGGATGCTGGAGACCAGCGAGGACGGTGAGGAGTATTATGCCTATGGCGGTGACTACGGCGAGGTGGGAGCACCCAGTGACGGCAACTTCTGCTGTAACGGGCTCGTGGGACCTGACCGCACTCCCCACCCGGCGCTCAGCGAAGTCAAAAAGGTTTACCAGTACGTGGGATTCAGACCTGCGGATCTTGCACACGGACTTGTCACAATCACCAACAAGTATAATTTCACTGACCTTTCATTTTTCACCATAAACTGGGAGGTTCTTGCCAACGGAGTCTTGTTCAGCTCAGGCCATCTTAACCAGATCAACCTTGAGCCTGGTGACTCAGTCACAGTTGAGATACCCTATGGCGAGATTACCCCCGCCCCGGGAACTGAGTACCATTTAAACCTGCATGCGTCACGCTCTGATGAGTGGGGCATAGTCCCGCAGGATCACCTGTATGCTTCCGAACAGATGCTCCTGCCGTTCCGGGCAGATGCAGTGTCTGCCGGAGCAGCCGGAGAAGAAGGGTCTGCCAGAGCTTCAGGAGAGAATGAGCTGGCCCTCATCGATACCAGGACTGCCGGTACCGACCTCATATTTGCAGGGGAGGGTTTCGAAGTGGTGTTTGACATGTCTGCCGGAGTGATGAAGTCATACAAGTCTGACGGGCAGGAACTGATTACATCCGGTCCGCGCCCGGACTTCTGGAGGCCCCCAACCGACAATGACTACGGCAACGGGATGGAGAAGAGAAATGCACCGTGGAGGGAGGCAGGAAGCAATGCAGTGCTGAAGTCGGCAAATATCAGTCAGCCGGGTATGGGCAGTGCCGGGGTGAAATTCACCTTTGATATCTCCGGTGACGGCGGGAAAAAAATTGCAGGCCTGGTAACGGAGTACTCGGTTCATGCCAACGGAAGCGTTGACGTATCATTTGACTTCACCAAAACCGATATGAGACTCGAAGAGATTCCGCGTGTGGGGATGCAGATGATACTTCCCGGGAGGTTCACCGATCTTTCGTGGTTCGGCCGCGGGCCGCATGAGAACTATATTGACCGCAAGACCTCTGCCTTTGTTGGTTTGTATGAAAGTTCCGTGGCTGACCAGTACGTGCCATACGTCAGACCCCAGGAGAACGGGTATAAAACTGATACCAGGTGGCTTAATGTCACTGACGGAAACGGGAAGGGAATCAGGTTTGAGGGAAAACCTCTCTTTTCCTTTGCCGCGATGAATTACCTGCATGAGGACTTTGAATCTCAGGGCAGTCTGGCAGGCTACAGGCCTGATGCCAAACTGGTTAACAGGCATATCTGTGATGTCATCCCCCGTGACCTGGTCTGTGTCAATATTGACTACGGCCAGATGGGTGTGGGAGGTGATGACTCATGGGGTGCGCGTACACATCCCAAATACTGTCTCCTGGACAAGCAATACAAATACGCATTCCGGATGGTGCCGCTGAAGTAACAGTGCCTTCCAGGGCAGGATGAATTATTACATGACCGGAGCCTGCTGAAGGATGACGGTCCCGTATTAATACCGGCACCGTCACCGTAAGTTGGCCTTCTACTTTTTCGCCGGCGAAATTTCCACTTTCAGGACGTTGTTGCTGCCGGTGATAATATTGTCAACGGCGTAGGTGACAGGCTGGGCCAGGAATTTTCTGTCAGCCCTGACCACCACCATCCCGTGTGCCGGTACGGTGAGTGTTGCCGGAGCTCCCTCCGGGCCGCCTGAAAGTTTCATGGGGATATCTGATGTGTTGGACAGTTCGAACCAGATCCTCTTGCCGTCGTCCCTGAAAGGTATACCGGCGGTTATCACCGACTGAAAGAGAGGTGCTGCAAGCTCCTCAGGCGCTGCAAGGTTGTCACCGTACCATACGGCTGTTCTGCGTGCAAACATCGCTTCTTTAAGCGATTCCATCGTACGTTCTTTTGCGAATACCAGCGTCATGGGCCTGTGTGAATATACAGGTGCGGCAAACTCCTCGCTTATAACTCCGTGGACATCGCTGTTGCCCATTATTGCCAGTTGGTTGTCACGGCACATGTCCATGACCAGGGGGTAATACTCAACATCATTGTAGTACTCGATGCCATGCAGCCATCCTTTTGCGATAAGTTCACGGTGAACATCGTACATCCTGGGTATGCCGTCAGGCTGCTGGCTTTTCCAACCGGGGTGGTTCCACTCGATGAAGGCCCCCTGGGCCACGGCAGCTTCGACAGCCTTCATGAAGTCATCCTTTACAAGTGAGTCGGGCTCTGTGATGAAAAGTGCATTCAGGTGGCCGGGAGGCATTTTGCGGGTTATCTCCGATCCCTTGACCAGGATGATGTTATAGTCAGCCGCTATTGGTGAGGCTATCTTCCAGGCCGCGCTGTGGTCAACAGGTATGTATTGTTTATGCGGCTGGTATTCAATATGATCTGTGATAGCAATTGCATCAAGTCCGTCACGCCAGGCCTCGCCTACACGCTGGTTTGGCCAGACATTCCCGTCAGAAAAAACGGTATGCATATGGAAGTCGCATTTGAGTGTCACATATCCGGGCAGCTCAGGAACGCTGAGGATGTGCCTCTGGGCGGAAAGGGTCAGGGTGATCAGCAGGAAGATCGGGATCAGGGTGAGTTTGGTTTTCATAGTTGCGATGTGCGAGTTGAGATTTGCGAATTGCGATTAGCGATGTGAGATTTGTGAGATTTGCGATTTGTGATTTGCGATATGCGATATGCGATTTTTTTTCACTATTGCCTATTGCCTATTGCCTTGAATTATTTCCTGCCGCATCCCTGCCTTTAAGGATCAGGCGGTCATAGAGGTACAGGAGCACGCTGGCAGCAATGGCAATTGCAGTAAACAGTATCCAGACACGTGATGGATTGTATGTATCCCACAGGTAGCGGGTCAGCTGATGTGAGTCCATCCCGAAGAGTTCCTGTGCCCTGTTGAAGTAGTCGGTCTGGGTGAAGCTTCCCGATATATCGGGAATATCGAATCCCTTTTCCTCCACTGCCTTTTTCAGCAGGAACAGCTTGTCAGCCCTCACCTCGTAGGGTCTGCCTGAGATCCATCCGGCGCCCAGGTGTCCGAGGGCAATCGGCAGGAATGCAGTGCCCATATAAAGTGCCTTCCTGTCAGGCGGAGCAATGCCGCCGAGGTACTCCTGCACCTTGGGTGATGAGGCCATCTCGCCGATGCCGAAAATCAGAACGCCCAGGACAATGATCCATGGATTGAGGTTTGCAAACATCATTCCCAGACCGAAGGCCAGGATAAAAATACCCGTCATGATGCTGTTCAGAGGCCTGAGCCTTGCAGTGAAAGATGATATTATCAGCTGGAACAGTATGATAAAGAATGATGCAAGGCTTGAGATGGTAACGGTGGTAATTGTTCCGGGTTTCAGCCCCAGGGAGGCTGACATGCCATCAAGGTTCACCCATGATTCAAGGAATACAGGGAATGAATAATAAAGCTGGTTATAGGCAGTCCAGAAGACGCCGATTATCAGTAAGAAAAGCAGGAAACGCCAGTCGGTAAGGGTCACCCCAATGTTTCTGAAGGCAATCCCGATATTCTTTATGAAGCTTTTCCCGGTTGCGGTCACTGCCGGCTCCCTGTAGAAGAAAAGGGTGAGGATAAGGTTAAGGGTCATCGCGGCTATGGACATGTAGAACACCGAGTTCCAGTTGTCCTTGTAGAGCAGGCTTGCAACGAACGGGCCGATGAATCCTCCGATGTTGACAACCATATAGAATATGCCGAATCCGAGTGATGCTGTCTCCCTGTCAGTGACGCGGGCCACGGTTCCCGATATCAGCGGTTTGAAAAGGGCTCCTGCCACAGCCAGGAGGATGAATGCCGCAAAGATTGAACCGAATGTATCGAACCTGCTCAACATGAAAAATGAAACCACGTAGGTGATGAATGAAGTTATCAGCACCTTCTTATATCCGACCCGGTCAGCAATGGCTCCGGTGATTACCGGAAGGAAATAGAGGATCATTGATGCGGTACCCATGATTGTACCTTTTTCCACGTTTGTGAATCCCAGGGCTCCGTCCTCTTTCGGAGTGGTCAGATAAAGGGCTATGAACCCGTTGTAGAAGGCATACCATCCCCACCGTTCAAAAAGTTCTATTACGTTGGATATCCAGAAAATGCGCGGGAATTTTCTGATTGATTTGGTGAAGCTGCTCATCGGGTATGTTTTACGGGCTTAAATTAGTGAAATTACCTTACTGTATTCCTGTCATCATGTGATTTGCCGGGTTCTGCCGAAGCGTAGACATAGGCTTCCTTTTTGTCGGCGTCATCCCAGGTAAATACCTTTCTTTCGCCGAATCTGCTCATGAAACCAATGAGTGCAGCGTCACCGGCGCACATGGTTGTGTGGACGAAGAGAGTCATTGACAGCACCCATTTCCACCAGGGTGAGGTGAAGAGTATCATCGTCAGAAAGGTGAGTGTTACAAGGATGAATGGGGTGAATGCGACAATTGAAAAGAGTCTCCTGCCTGCAAGGAACCTGTGTGCTGTCACGTAAATGATACCCTGACGGAGGTCTGCTCCGAACCTGATGTCGCGTGCTCCTGCCATAACGAAGGGGATGAGATGCAGACCTTCATGAACAGGTACCAGCCCCAGCGGTATCAGAATGAGTCCGGTTGTCAGGCCTGCAACTACCCGGGGGTTCACAGGAAAGTATATCACTCCCGGCCAGAACCATACTGACAGGAAGAGGGTTGCAGCCAGGGTGATCCAGATCCGGAGCATCGGCCCGGAAGGCCTGGTCACCTCCCCGAGGACAAAGGGGGCGATATCATCGTACGGCAGGGTAAGTACCTTTTCGTATAGTAAAGGATCATCAAGTTGTTCAATATCCGGTGTCTGTTTCATGGCATCCAAAGATAACGGATAGATGGTGATACATTATGACAATGCTCACTTTTGCTTTCCGGTGAAACCTTTGGCACGACTATTGGTTAAATTTGCAGGGAATTATGAAGAGAGTGGTTTTCATCCTGCTCGCGGGGTTTCTTGGAATGGCCGTTGACGGACAGACGCGTGACACTGTTCCGGCAGATACCGTCATGTCACCGCTTCATATACTTAAGACTGCCACCTATGACGGGCAGACATATCCGCTTGTTGAGCTGAAGGAGATAACCGTTTTCGGAAGGATGCCAAGGGGAGTCAGGTTTGACTACCGGCGGCATGCCCGGCTTGTTTATAATGTCCGCCGTGTGTATCCGTATGCCCTTATTGTCAGGGATGAGTTCGGACGTATCAACAGGCTGCTTGAAACACTGCCCACTGAGCGGGCCAGGCGTGATTTTCTTCAGTCTTACGAGAAAGACCTGCTTGCCCGGTATGAGGGTGACATGAGAAAGCTTACATTCACCCAGGGCAAGATACTGATAAAGCTTATAGACAGGGAGACGCAGAATACGTCATACGATCTCATCAGGCAGTACAGGGGAAAGTTCTCAGCCACCTTCTGGCAGGGTGTGGCGCGCATCTTTGGTGCCAACCTTAAGTCAGACTATGATGCCAATGGTGACGACTATCTCATTGAGCAGGTTGTCAGGGAGATAGAGGCCGGGAGGTTATGACGGCCAAATACCGGCCGGTTCATGTGGAGATTGTTTTATTCTTTTCTGCCGGCTAGTTCAATAGTAATTAAAGTTATGCTTTTTTACCGGTCAGTTCAATCAGTGCCTTTACCACTGCTTCAGCATCCTGGGCTATTTCAGAGATTGTGGCGTTGAGCATATAGCATGGTGCCGTGACTATGAGGTTTTTTCTGTCGATGCTCACCTCCCCATGTTGTCGGTTTTCGTGTATCCCGCCCAGTTTGATTATATCAGCTGCAGTTTTCCTGTCATTTCCTATTGTTACAGTCACGTTGCCGAGTACCTTGGCGATGAGCACCGGAGAGATGCAGAGTGCACCTATTGGTTTGCCCGCTGCATGGGTTTCTCTGATTGCCTTTTCAACCACCCTGTCAACATGGCAGTCAGGGCCGTCGAAGGCGTAGGTGCAGAGGTTTTTTGCCACGCCGAAACCTCCCGGGAAGATGATAGCGTCAAACTCAGAGGGTCTGTAATCGGTAAGCGGGCTGATTTTTCCCCTGGCTATGCGGGCTGCTTCGGTGAGCACGTTGCGTGACTCATTCATTTCTTCTCCGGTAATGTGGTTGAGTACATGGTGCTGAGCCACATTCGGGGCGAAGATATGATAAGTGCCTCCGTTTTTGTCAACAGCATACATGGTCATCACGGCCTCATGGATCTCGGCTCCGTCCCGGACGCCGCAACCGGCAAGTACTACAGCTGCTTTCATACAATGGTCATTGGGTTTTCCGGTAATAAAGTTAAGAAAAACCGGAATGCTCTGGTCGTCCTTTATATTGGTACAGAATTAAATATTATCGGGTTAGTTGAAGTAATAAGATGTGTAAAAAATACACTAAAAAGAAATATATGTGGAAATATATTCAAATAGAAGGCCTCCGTGATTAATATTTTATAAATATTCATTATTTTTGACGATTCCAGATTCAACGGGGGGCATGCAGATAGCGTATTTCCTGATTTACCTGGTTACTTTAATTCTTAACTCTTTTGTTTAACTAAAACTCTGATCTATGAACAAACTGAAGCTAGTCATTGCTTTATTTGTGTTTTCAGGTTTTTCAGTTCTGATGGCACAAACGGTGACAATCAGGGGTACTGTTACTTCAAGTGATGACGGATCACCGATCCCGAGCGCCTCAGTAACAGTTCCGGGTACAACGCTCGGCAGCCTGACGGATGGTGCCGGGAAATATTCCATTACTGTGCCTGTTTCTGCTACAAAAATCATTTTCACTTTTGTCGGCATGAAGACAGTAACCGAAGAAATCGGCGCCAGGACAACAATTGATGTTGCAATGGTAACCGACATGCTTGGTCTTGATGAAGTGGTGGTGACAGCACTTGGCATAACCAGGGAAAAGAAGGCCCTTGGGTATGCAGTTCAGGAA
>DAIDJT010000090.1 GCA_027451265.1 Bacteroidales bacterium
GGTGAAAGTGTGGCTGATGTCATTAAAGAGGATCTCGTACCTGTTCTGTCTGGTACGTACTATCTCAACGGGATAACGCCTGTTCTTCCAGAAAACGTGCACTCCGTACTTTTCATCCTCGCGCAGTTCGATACTATAATCCCTTCCGTTGACCCTGACCACATTTTTCAGCGGCAGGGTGAAGGCGAACTTGCGGCCCTCGTTTGACAAAGCATAAAGCTTTTTTATTGCTGGCTTCTGGGGTGTCATCGTGATTCTTTAAATGGTGTCTGGTACATTTTCCGGCAATTGCCGTTCAATTTGCGTTTTAAAACTGTGACAGTCTCTTCCTCAGCAGCCATGGTGTCAGTTCCTTCCCCTGGTCAAAGCTGATACCTGACCTGTTTTGGGAGAGGTTCTCCTCCGTGAAGAGCTTTGTGGCTATCCATGCTGCAATGGTTTCCTCATATTCGCTGTTTGTGTAATACTTCTCCAGGTCTTTTTCAATGAAGGCGGTGGTGAAGGTACCGGCCTGGAAGGCCTGATGGCGCATCAGCATCCGGAAGAAGGGGAGGGTGGTTTTGGTGCCTTTTATCCAGACCTTGTCCAGCGCCTGTTTCATCCTGATAATTGCGTCATGACGGTCACTGCCCGTGACGATCAGCTTGGCGATCATTGAATCATATGATGCGACAATAGGAGATCCGGCCCTGACTCCGGTGTCTACCCTTACTCCCGGTTCCTCCGGAAAGTTCAGTTTTTCAATTCTTCCCGGCGCCGGTGCAAAGCCGGCCTGCACATCCTCCGCATTTATGCGGCATTCAATCGCCCATCCTGAAAGTTTTACCTCATCCTGCTTCATTGCAAGCATCTCGCCGGAGGCTATCCGTATCTGCTGCTCAATGAGGTCTATACCAGTAATCATCTCGGTTACAGGATGTTCCACCTGAATACGGGTGTTCATCTCCATGAAGTAATAATTGCGGTCAGAATCAAGGAGGAACTCAACAGTTCCGGCAGAGTAATAACCTGTTGCCCTGGCGATTCTGACGGCTGTTTCACCCATTTTGGCCCGTAATTCCTCATCAAGTGCAGGAGAGGGGGCCTCCTCGAGGAGTTTCTGGTGCTTACGCTGTATTGAACACTCTCTCTCACCGAGGTGGATGATGTTGCCGTGAGTGTCGCCAAGAATCTGGAATTCAATATGTTTGGGATTCTCGATATACTTTTCGATAAATACGCTCGGGTCATTGAAAGCCTTTTCTGCCTCGCGGCTGGCCAGGGTGAACATCTTCTCCATCTCTGATTCCTGCCTTACGATGCGCATGCCCCGTCCGCCGCCGCCGGAAGCTGCCTTGATGATTACTGGATAACCTATCCGGGCGGCGTGCAAGATGGCTTCGTCCTCATCCGCTACGCTTCCGTGAGTGCCCATGGCCATTGGAATTCTGTGCTTCATGGCAATCTGCCGTGCCACGGGTTTGTTACCCATCTTGTAAATGGCATCGGGTGAGGGGCCGATGAAGATGATCCCGTTGTCGAGGCACTTTTCCGCGAACCAGGCGTTTTCTGCCAGGAAGCCGTAGCCGGGGTGAACCGCATCACACTTTGTCTTCAATGCAATGGCTATCAGTTTCTCCACGTCGAGGAAGACCGGTATTTCCGCCAGTTCATCCTCCTCTTCATGAATGACATCGGCGAATGTGAGGTACATGGCATCAGGTTCTGCGGCAGTGCGTACGGCCACCGTTTCAATGCCCATTTTCCTGGTGGTGCGCATTATCCTGACCGCTATTTCACCACGGTTGGCAATCAGTATTCTATTGATCTTCTTCATTTAAAGTATTTTAGTTCCTGTGTCCAGGTTCGCAAATCGCAAATCGCACTTCGCACTTCTCAATTCGCAATTCGCACCTCGCAGATCGCACCTCGCAATTCGCAATTCGCAATTCGCACCTCGCAATTCGCAATTCGCAATTCCTTCACAGTGGTATATTCCCATGTTTTCTGGACGGCACCTTCACGCTCTTGTTGCTGAGGGCTGAAAAGGCAGAGAGCACCTTTGAACGGGTCAGTGCCGGATCAATCACCTCATCAATGTAACCTTTCTCATCCGCGATGAACGGGTTGGCCACCTTGTCACGGTATTTCTTTACCAGTTCCTTCTTCAGCGCTGCCGGGTCCTTTGCCTCCGCCAGTTCGCGGCGGTAGAGAATGGCAACGGCACCGTCAGGGCCCATCACTGCTATTTCGGCTGAAGGCCATGCGTAATTGAAATCGCCTCCCATGCCCTTGCTGTTCATGACGATGTATGCTCCGCCGTATGCCTTGCGCAGTATCACGGTAATGCGCGGTACAGTAGCTTCGGCATAGGCGAAAAGCATCTTTGCACCATGCCTGATGATGCCTGAATGTTCCTGGTCCTTGCCCGGAAGAAAACCGGGAACATCCTCCAGTGTAAGTATTGGTATGTTGAAAGCGTCACAGAAGCGTATGAAACGGGCGCCCTTGGTTGATGAGTCTATGTCAAGGACGCCGGCAAGCACCTTGGGCTGGTTGGCCACGATCCCTATCGTCCTTCCCTCCAGGCGCCCGAAGCCGGTAACCAGGCTGGGGGCAAAGAGCTCGGAGGTCTCGAAGAAACTGTTGCGGTCAACTATCAGGCTGATGACGTCACGTACGTCATAAGCCTTGTTGGGGTCATCAGGCACTATGTCACGCAGTTTGGGGATGTTGTCCGGGATATCACCGGCATAGGTCGCCACAGGCGGGTTCTCGAGGTTGTTGGAGGGGAGATAGGACAGGAACTTCCTTACCGCAATGATTGTATTTTCCTCATCATCATAGATCATGTTTGCCACACCGCTTTTCCTTGCATGCACCTCAGCGCCGCCTAACTCCTCGCTGCTGATCTCCTCGTTAAGAACCTCCCTCACCACGTTGGGTCCTGTGACAAACATATAGCTTGTATTGCTTGTCATGAACACCCAGTCAGTCAGCGCCGGGGCATACACTGCACCACCGGCGGCAGGACCCATGATCACTGATATCTGGGGGATAATGCCGGACGACTGTATGATATTATTAAAAATGACACCATACCCGTTGAGACTTGCAATTCCCTCCTGTATCCTTGCACCGCCGGAGTCATTGATGCCAATGAACGGAGCCCCCATCTTCAACGCCATCTCATGTACCTTGGCTATTTTGCGGGCGTGGACAATACCCAGCGAGCCCCCCATTATCGTGAAGTCCTGGGCAAAGGCAAAAACCAGCCTCCCGTCTATCCTGCCATGTCCTGTGACCACCCCGTCACCGTAAGCCAGTTCCATTTTGCCGAACTCCACCCCCTGGTCAGAAGGGGTGACGTAGGCGTCTATCTCCTCAAAGGTGCCCTCGTCAAACAGAAGGGCTATCCTCTCATGTGCCGTAAGCTTCCCCTTTGAATGCTGCTTTCTGATACGCTCGGCGCCGTATTGCTTCTTAAGCGCTTCCTCTCTTTCAAGGTATGACCTGAAATATTTCCCGTTGATTTCCATTGATGAACCGTTGACAAAAAGTGACTCCAAAGCCGTTGAAACGGCATGACAAAAGTCATTATTTTGCCTCTATTATGCAAACCTATTTTCGAACGAAAACAGGCAACAGGCCATTAATGTTTAATAAACAGGCAGATAATTGTAGAACAAAAATTATTTTACATAAGGTTTTATGGCGTCTGCCCATACCTTGTAAGCCTTGTAGGTGAGATGCAGGCCGTCAACGCTGAAGCTGCGCGGAAGGTGGTTTTCCGCATCAGCCATCAGGCTGAAGAGGTCAATGTAGGTATGCCCGAATTCTGCGGCCAGCTCTTTCAGCTTGCCGTTAAGTTCCATAATCTGCGACGTTTTGTTGGTGTGGCTCTTTGCCATCCCCGTTGCCGGGTTCACCGGCAGGACGCTCTCAATGTACACCTTCGTACGGGGCGATTCATTCCTGATTTTTTCGAGGATTTTCCGGTAATTGACAATTACTTCGTCAGGGGTCATATTCCGTGAAAGGTCATTGACCCCAATCATGATAAAGATTTTCTTCGGCTGAAGTTTTGTAATTGCGTCAAGGCGGAGGAGTATTCCTTCCGTGATATCAGCACTGATGCCACGGTTGAGGCACTTTTTGTTTCCCAGGAGTTCAAACCACTCTGCGCCATCGGTGATGCTGTTGCCGAGAAAAATGATCTCATTCCTTATATCCGGAAGGTGATCATACATGTCCTTGCTGTGCCACCAGTAGGGGGCGAACTTTGAGCTGTCGGTCACGGCTGTCTGAGACTGGGAACTGACCGTAAGGGCTATTCCAAACGCTGCGGCTAACAGCAGAACAAATCTTTTCATCTTATTAAATTGTTGATTATCTGAACCATGTCCTCGTACTGTGCCTCCATGTCGCGGAGGAGGGTCAGCTGAACCCTCACACGCTGGAGGTTATGGAGGGGGTACCTGATCTTGTAATAGTTGTCACCGTCAATATAGTCTGTCAGGAACCGCGTGGCCATAATATATGTAAGCAGCTTCGGTGCGAAGGGGAGATATTCTGTTTCAGTGGCATTGAGTGTATTCCTTGCCTCGGAGAGGAAGCCTTCGGCGTATGCCCTGTAAATATCTATATCCATGGAAACAGCCGAAAGGTCTTCAGAGTCTTCCTCGGTCCTGTTGGCGGCGGTGCGTATTGCATCCCCGAAGTCGTAATGGACGTAACCCGGCATAACCGTATCGAGATCGATGATCAGGAGGGCCCTGTCATTCTTGTCGAAGAGGATATTATTGAATTTGGTGTCATTGTGGGTTATCCTGAGGGGTATCTTTCCCTCGGCGCCAAGCCTGATGATTGTTTTCATCTCCTCTTCACGCCGTGTGATTTCTTCGATCTCAGGCCTGACCGAGGCCACCCTTCCGGCCGGATCCCTCCGGATCACCTCATGGAATGTCTCAAGGCGTCTGGCAATATTGTGAAAGTCAGGGATTGTCTCGCTGAGAGGTTTTCCGGGCAGATCGGCAAGAAGGGCCTGGAATCTTCCGGTTATTCGTCCTCCCTCGAAGGCTTTGTGAGCAGAGTCAACCTTTTCATATGACCGGTGGTCTGATATGAAAACGAACATTCTCCAGTACCGTCCCTCTGCGTCAGTTATGAAGGATTTCCCTGTAAGCCTGTCAGGCACAAGGGTAAGGCATTCCCGCTTAACGTCACTTCCGGGTATTGCAGCAATTTTGTCTCTGAGGTGGCCGGTCACCCTCTCCATATTCTCCTGGAGGCTGGGGATATCCCTGAAGACGTTGCTGTTAAGCCTCTGCAGTATGTAATCATCGCACTCCTTCTCTGCGGTTATGATGCGAAAGGTGTCATGAATATGGCCGGGGCCGAATGATTTGCCCTCAAGGAATGTACCTTCGGCACGAAAGAGGCTGAATATTCTTTTCAGGTCAGGTTCCATAATGCTGCTCTATCTTCCCTTGAGCCTGTATCCGTGGAGTGAGTAGTAAAGCAGGATCAGGTAGCATGGCAGGCATACCCAGTAAGCAGCCTGGGTGTTGAAGAGATCTGCCGTTTTCCCGTAGATGAGAGGAATTATTGCACCACCCACTACAGCCATCACCAGCAGTGCAGAGGCTGTCTTTGTGAAGCGTCCGACGCCGTTAAGCGCCAGGGGCCACATCGATGGCCAGATCAGTGCATTTGCAAGGCCCAGCAGGGCTACAAACAGCACTGTAACCGGAATTGTAAGGGTCACTGCCTGGAAGGTGACAAGGTCCCTGAATGGCATGGTTATCTGTTGCCCGGAAGGGACGAGGACAGCCCCGAGGGTAAAGATGATTCCGAGTACTGCCGAGATCCGCAATGCATTTACCTGTGAAAGCAGTTTCGGAATGAATATTATTCCGCAGATATATCCGATGATCATCCCCAGCATTGTAAGGGAGGTAAAGTATTTGGCTGATGACATGTCAATCTGAAGTGATTGTCCGTAGCGGATGATTGTATCACCGGCGATCACTTCGACGCCCACGTAGAAGAAGAGGGCAATGGCACCGACAATCATGTGGGGGAAATGCCAGATGCTTGATTTGTTGACGTTGGCCGCGCCGGCTGTGGGTTCTTCCGCATCGGTGTCCACTTCCGGAAGGTGTGCCAGGCGGAGCAGCAATCCCAGCGCCACAAGAATGACAGCCATGATGATATACGGGTTGATGACCCTGGTTGCCAGCTGATCAAGGATTCCGGAACGCACCACGGCATCTGTTGTTTCTGCGAGTTGCTTGTCGAGCAGGTGGGAGTCCTTCATTATATGGGCTCCCAGGATTATCGGGGCAATGGCTCCAGCAAACTTGTTTGCGATGCCCATCATGCTTATCCGCTTTGCAGCGCTTTCGCGCGGGCCGATGATTGTCACATACGGATTTGAAGCAGTCTGCAGCAGTGCCATGCCGGTACCCTGAACGAAGAGGCCCAGCAGGAAGATGCCATAGTTTCGCGCCAGCGCTGCTGGAATGAATATAAGGGCACCAATTGCCATCACCCAGAGGCCTATTGACATCCCGTTCTTGAAGCCTGTTTTCTTAAGCAATGCCGATGAGGGTAAAGACATCACGAAGTATGAGATATAGAAGGCTGTTGTGACAAAATATGCCTGGAAGTCAGTCAGTTCACAGGCTGTACGCAGAAACGGAATGAGTATGCCGTTGAGCCATGTAATAAATCCGAAAATGAAGAAAAAGATGGCAATTACCGTCATGCCAACGATGTAATTCCTGCGGCTCATCGGGGCCGCTGCTTCACCTGTAGTCATCTTGTCTGTGATATGATATGATATGATTGTGGTTGGTTTAGCCGCCTTATTTTCATATACTGCGGTCAGGTTCCAAAACTACTCTTTTTGAAAATAAACTGCAATATGACTGGTCATTTATTCTGGTTCATACGGAATGCGAGCGCGCGGTCTGACAATGCACTTTCACCGTGATACAAAAATGTCACCTGTTAACAGCAATGATTACCAATCTCTTTTTTCCCAATCTGATTGCGAAGTGTTAATTTTGCGTCAGAAAACATAATAATGAAAGACAGTGAGATTATTGAAAGGATAAAGAGCAAGAAGGCCTTTATCAGTGACATGGACGGCGTTATCTACCATGGCAACAAACTGCTTCCGGGGGTGCCGGAGTTTGTGGAGTGGCTCAAGAAAGAGGGAAAGAAGTTTCTCTTCCTGACCAATTCAAGTGAAAGAACCCCGAAGGAGCTTCAGGATAAGATGTCGAGGCTCGGTATAGATCTTGATGAAAACGTATTTTATACAAGCGCCCTTGCAACGGCACAGTTCCTGGCAACCCAGAAACCGGGAGGGACGGCATATATTGTAGGGGAGGCCGGACTGATCAACGCCATGTACAATGCAGGCTATACAATGAACAACTACAATCCTGACTATGTGGTTGTGGGAGATACACGGAGCTACAGCTTTGAAAAGATAGAACAGGCTGTCAACCTGGTGCTGAAGGGCGCCAAGCTGATCGGTACCAATCCTGACCTGACGGGTCCTGTGGAAAATGGAATAATCCCGGCCACCAAGGCGCTTATCTCACCTATTGAGCTCTCAACCGGCAGACAGGCATATTTTGTGGGCAAGCCCAACCCGCTGATGATGAGGATAGCCCTAAAGAAAATAGGCTGTTCAAATGAGGAGACCATTATCATTGGCGACAGGATGGACACTGACATTATTGCCGGGATAGAATCGGAAATAGACACCCTGCTGGTACTTACCGGCATCTCAACCATCAAGACAGCCGACAAATTTGCATACAGGCCATCATATATCCTTGAGGGTGTCGCTGACCTGGTGATGTAGGAATCTGAAATGCGAGATTCTTCAGGCCGGGTGACAATGAGGGCCGACCGGAATCCCTTGACTTCTGGTTAGTAAATTGTTCCCCCGGAGTGTCCTGAGCGCTCCCTTGATTTATAGCCCAGGTAGCCGCCATGATGCCTCTTGGCATACTCGGCAGCGGTGAAACCTATCTTTTCCATCATCAGGGCCACCAGCACATCACCGATGACCGTCATGACAGTTGTTGACGTGGTGGGTGTCAGCCCCAGCGGGCACACTTCGGCGGGGCCGCCGGTAAAGAGGCCTGCGGTGGCCTGTTCCCATAAGGGTGAGGTATTGTTTCCTGAAATTACCACCACCGGCATGTCAGGGAAAAGGTTGTCTTTCAGTTCAAGCAGCTCAAGGATTTCGCGGGTGCGTCCTGAATTGGAGATGACGAGCATCAGGTCATTTTCCTGCAGGACACCCAGGTCACCATGCTGGGCCTCGCTGGGGTGAAGGAAAACAGCAGGTGTTCCGGTGGAACTGAACGTGGTGGCTATGTCATGGGCAATCTGCCCTGCCTTCCCCATACCGCTCGTTACAAGTTTGCCCTTGAGGAGGTGCACGTGTTTGTATATAAGTTCAATAGCCTGGCTGTAGCTCTCTGTGACGGGAATTTTCCTTACAGCCTCAGCCTCCTGATCAAGGATCTGTCTGACTCTGTTCTCCATGCTTTTCAGAAATAGAACCCAAAGATATTTATTTTTAAATTTACGGTGTAACTAATAAATCATCACCGGCCGAAACCATATTGACGGCAACTGTCGTCCGGTGCAAAACCAATCATGATGAGAACCATATCACTTTCTTTTGCCCTGTTCCTGCTTGTCAGTTCCGCAGGTTATGCTCAGAAGACCGTAAGGGTGACATATAAAAATATAGTCAACGGCCGCGAAGTTGCAGGCGGACCAGGTACGGTGATTGAAAGTGACGGCACCACTGTGAGGATTTCCGTTGCAGAGAGACAGAATGACGGCCCGCAGATGCCATCACCCAGACAGTCCTCATTTATTGATCTTGCCGGCAGGCGTTCCATCCAGCTGGCTGACATGCCTGATGGTACCCGTATCAGCACCGTTACTCCGTTCAGTGATCTGCCAATCGCGGAGGCAGGCAATGAGACGGAGATGATCGCCGGGTACAGGTGCGTGAAGTCAAGGGTGATTTACTTTTCCAATACAATAGACATTTGGTTTACAGGGGATGCTGGTGTTGCCGGGACACCTGTGCCTGCTTACGGCGTTCCTGACGGGCTGGTGCTGAGGGTAGTCCGAAACGGCAATAATATCACCGAGGCAGCCAGGGTAGAGACACTGCACGGAAAGGAAAAACGGATAACGCTGCCTGAAGAGCAGGGTAAAGTGGTTGACCGCATGACGTTCGAACATCTGTTGCGCGAGGCCTTTGTCACCACAGTCACCGTTTTTGACAATGCGGTCATCAACTGGGAGGGAG
>DAIDJT010000091.1 GCA_027451265.1 Bacteroidales bacterium
CGAATTCCGATTTGCGTTTTGCGAATTCCGATTTGAGAATTTCGATTTGCGATTTGCGATTTGCATGATACCTTTGCATGCATGGAAATCACCCTGAACAATGAACCGATGACCATCGGGGGCGAAAGCATCACGGTTGAGACACTGCTTGAGATGAAAAAATATACCTTCAGGCTCAGGATAGTGAAGATCAACGGGCGGATAATTGACCGTGACACTTATGCACGGGAGATGATCCATGATGGTGACACCGTGCAGGTGATATATCTGATGAGCGGAGGATGACGGAACAGGAGAACAGTGACAGCAGCGACAGCCGCAAAGGTGATTTCTGGAACCGGTTTACCCTTGCAGCCCTGATTAAAAGGATGCCGCCATGGATGAAGAACAAGTATATCCTTACGGTTCTCATCTTTCTTGTCTGGATCATCCTGCTTGATCCCAACAATCTTATTTCAAGGGTCCGTGAGATCAGGACGCGCAACCGCCTGGAGCAGGAAAAGGAGTATTATATGGCCCGCATCGAGGAGGACCGCCGCAAGCTCAATGAGCTGAGGACAAGTAACGAGAACCTCGAGAAGTATGCCCGGGAACAGTACCGGATGAAGAAGGCCGACGAGGATCTATTCATCATCGTAACCCCGGAGCAGGAGCGCAAGATAAGGCGTGAAAGAAAGGTATCAAAAACACCAAAGCCCGCCAGAAAGCGGGCTTCGGATAAATCTCAGGAAAAGTAGTTATTTCTTTGCCTTTTCAGCATTGTACTTGGTGTTCAACCCGGCGATAACGTCAGTGGTGACATCAAGTGTAGTGTCACTGTAGAGTACCGGGCCGGGGAACTGTTTTGCCAGTATGTACTGGTATCCGCGGTCAGCATTGAACTCCGCCAGGTACAGGTTGATATACTCCAGCACCTGCCTCTGGGCTACCAGTGACTCTTCATTGAGGTTATAGGCCATTTCGTCACGCCTGGCCAGCAGTGTCTGCTGCTGCTGCTGAAGCGTCTGTTCCATCTCAGCGGCTGTGGCCCTGGTAACCAGTCCCTTCTGTACCTTGTTCTGGAAGTCTCTCACATCACGGTCAAAAGCCTGCGATTTTGAAGCCAGTTCAGCCTCGGAATTCTTTGTTTTCTCCTCGAGTTCAGTTGACTTGTCTTTTGCCATATCAAAATGGGCGATCACCGAGTCAAGCTCTACATATACAATTCCGCCATGAATTTTCTTTTCAGAGGTATCGCTGGCGCCGGCCGGCTTGTTCTTGCCGCACCCGGTTGCCAGAAACGCTCCTGCGGCAATAAGTACAGCTATAATCAGTGTGTTTCCTGCAACAGATCTTTTATTCATCTCAGAAATTTAGGTTATGGTTCAACAAATAGTTGCACAAACATACATAAATTTTGAATACGAAAAAGAGAATCAGAAAGTGCAGCCGGAGTTGAGCCATGAACCGGGGTCTGTCTGACCGGCAAGGAAGGCAGGTGATAATAACCCGTGAGAGAAAATACTTGAAGCCGGGGTCTGTCTGACCGGCAAGGAAGGCAGGTGATAAGGATTTGTGAGGAAGAAGGCAAAAAGGCCGGGATCAGAATTCCGGGCAGGGGATTGCATGAATCCTTCCGCCGCGCTTCACCTGAGCTGAGTTAAACGAGTAGATCAGTGATATTTCATATGCACCGCCCGATGAGGTAATGAGGTTCGAAATGGTGAAGTCATAGCTCAGCCCTATGTTCAGCTGGTCAGTTTTGATACCCAGCATGCCGATGATTGCATCGCCCGCCTGGGCCGAAACATCCTTCGAGGTGGCAAAGGGTATCCCCCGGTACCATACACCAAAAACAAGCGGGTTCTTATAGTAATAAAATCCCACATCTGACTGGAAGAAGTCAGCCTGAAACATCACATTCGCTGCCACAGACAGTACTTCCTCAAGTTTCTTTTTCAGCCTGCCGCGGCTGATGATCTGGAATCCCCCGAACAAATCGACCTTTATCGGCACGGAGGTATTGTCACCCCAGAATGATGTCCTGGGCCTCAGCAGATGGTCAATATTGAACCCTCCCCAGGTCTTCTGGTTATAGGCGAGGCCTGATACGGCGAAGTCGATGTCAGCCACATTGTCAAACGGAGGCGGGGTAATGGGGGGCAGTGTTCCGCCCGTGGTTATCTGGCTGTTCCATACGAGTTTTGTGAGATCGAGGCCAAGGTAAGTGAACTTGAAGTTCACTCCCGGCCTGATATGCCATTCATCGTTGATCTGTATGTCATAGGAGTAGAGCAGCCCGAGGTTTGTGGTACTCAGATCACCTGAGCCTGCGACGTCATAGGTTGCAAGGATCCCGATACCTGAATTGAAATTCGGCACTGCCTTGTCGAACGAAACGCTGTATGTATGGAATACGCCCGGGATTGAAGGCCACTGGTTGCGCCAGTTAAGTGCAAGCCGGTAGTCTTCCGTTGCCCCTGCGAATGACGGCGCAAGGTAAAGCTGGTTGGCATAGAACTGGGAGAACTGTGGGTCCTGACTATTCGCAAACAGTGAGACTGTAAGAAGCAGACCTGTCAGATATTTAGCTCTTAATGGCAAACCGGATCCGATTTTAGTTACACAAAGTAGCTAATTATACGGCCGAACTTCAGGAAGGTTACATCAAATTATATCAACAATCTGCCCATATAATGGGCAAGATATCAACAAACCTTCCGCAAACAATTTACAGTCAATATTTTAAAAGTGTCACATCACCTGCCATAATAAATTCCCGGCCATCACGGTATCTTCCCCGGACCTTCCATACATAGACGCCGGGAGCGCACAGTTCTCCCCTGTAGTAACCGTCCCAACCCACCTCGGTATCATCGCTCCCGAAGACCATAAGACCGGCCTTGCTGTAGATCTTTAGATTGTATTCAGAGACGCCGGAAGCCACGGGGTGAAATACCGAACTCTCTTCGTCAGTACGGAGGTTGTAGTACCCGCCGGTGGGCCCACCGCTGTTCGGGATAAAGGCGTTGGGGAACCTGATATACATCCCCCTGTCAGTTAAGAGGTCGCTCACCATGACTGAGTCGGCACATCCTTCAGCTGACCAGGCAATGAGCATCACATTATACTTCCCCATCTGTTCGTAACGGTGTGACGGGTCAGGCAGCGCTGAGAATACACCGTCGCCAAAATCCCACAGGTATTCAGCCGCCCCTGATGACAAATTCACAAAGACCACCTTGTCGCCTTCGTCGAACGGTTCATTCTTTCGCACCTCGAAAGCAGCCTTCGGTCTCTCCCAAACCTCAATGACAGCACTTGCCACAGAGGCATGCCCCCTGCTGTCAATGGCTGTCAGTGTCACCCGGTATGATCCGGGTATGTCAAAAATATAGTCGGGGTTCCTAAGTGATGTTGTCCCGCCGTCGCCGAAGGTCCATGATATCCTGGCATTTTCTTCCGCGTTGCACGCGAAGCTCACGTGGAGCGGAACGCACCCGGAGGAGGCCGATGTCTCAAATGACAGAATCATCGCCGTTGTGTCAGCCGCGATTCTGCCGCCAGCGGTCGTGCCGGCAGCAGGGTTAATGTTACCTGGGCCTGTTCTGCCGGTTGCAGTGTTAATGCCGGCTGTATTGACTGTGCTGACTTTTACAGTTTCGGCAACCGGGCGGGTATGGGGAATAGCGGTTTCCCGGCCCGTGATCTTTTCAGTGATCGTGCCTGAAGTATCAACGGTGCCCGAAGCTTCATCCTGGGCTGTGGCTGCCCGAACTCTCAGGGCAGATGTTTTCATGGTATCACCGGCCTGGGGCACTTCGCCCTGCAGCACCGGTTCATCAGTCCGGGCTGCAGTAACGGCCTGCTGCGGGAGGCCGTCACCACTGGCCTCCTCCGCATCACGTGGGCCTGTGAGGAGGATCAGGCCGGCCACCGTAAGTGCGGCAAGTGAGAAAGTGAGATAATAAATATTGAAGCGCAGGAGGTTGAAGCGGAAGAACTCACGGCGTTGCAGACTGTGCATGACGCGACTGGTCAGGGCGCCTTCAGTCTCCATCTCATTCTCTTCCAGCTTCTTCCGGAAGAGATCCTCAAGACCGTCATTTCTCTCCTCTTCTGTCATCTTTTATTCATGTCTGCAAGGTCTTCGAGCTTTTTTCTGAGTATTGCCCTTGCCCTGCTGTATTGTGATTTTGAAGTGTTCACATCAATTCCAAGCATCTCTGCTATCTCATGGTGCATGTAACCTTCTATGGCGTACAGGTTAAAAACCATCCTGTATCCCGGTGACAGCTCGCCCAGCACCCTGTACAGGTCCTCTGCATTGCAGAAATCCTCCTCAAACCCGGCCGTACCCGTTTCGGTGCTGACATAATCATCAATATCAACATTGTGTTTGTACCGGAGGCTCCTGTGATAACAGGTAATTGCGGTATTAACCGTCACCTTTCTCAGCCATCCCCTGAAAGAACCCGTGCCCGAATACTCACCGATGTTGAAATAGATCTTCAGGAAGGCCTCCTGCAACATATCTTCAGCCTCAGGCCTGTCGGTGGCGTATCTCATGCAAACAGCCAGCAGATATCCGGAGTGTTGTCTCCACAGGGCCTGCTGGGCCTTTCTGTTGTGCCTGATACAGCCATCAATGATATGTTGTTCACTCATCATCAGACGGGCACGGTTAGAAGACAACGACGGTTGAAGAATGGTTGCAAGCGCTGATATTTTTTTTCAAAATAAGGAAAAAAATGTATTAAATCATGGAATGCCTCTGATATACGTCATTGAAATGAGGCAGTGAACGGGATTACATTTGGAAATTGAATAAGAATTTGAAAGAAAAAAATCATATGACAAGAATATTACAGCACCCGATACTTGAGATTCCCGCCAGGGAGGATACGAAATTTGTTTACAAGGGCAAGACAATTTCTGGGATGAAGGGTTTCACAATTGCAGCGGCATTACACCAGGCCGGATTCCCGGTACATACGCACAGCCTCGACAACCGTAACAGGAGCCTGGAGTGCGGCATTGGCAAGTGCGGTGCCTGCGAGATGCTTGTTGACGGAGTAGTGAAGCGCATTTGTATCACCCCGGTTGACGGTGTGAAAGAGGTGGCCGAGATCCCCTCCGGGTTCCATTCTGCCACCGCGGTAAAGGCAAACGGCGGCGCGAGAAAGGTATACCGGACAACAGTTGCAATAGCCGGAGCAGGTCCGGCAGGGCTGGCAGCCAGGGAAGTACTGAACAGTCATGGCGTACCCAACCTGGTCATCGACAGCAATGATCATATAGGCGGGCAGTTCCTGATGCAGACACACCAGTTTTTCTTCTTCGAAAAGGAGCAGCGGTTCGGAGGCATGAGAGGCTTTGACATCGCCAAAACCCTGGCCGGGGATTCGCAGGAAGGCATTATACTCAACTCCACAATCTGGGATATTCTTGAGGGTCAGAGGATAGCCGCCAAGAACATGCGTACCGGCGAGATCTTCTATGTGGATGCACAGTACCTGATAGTGGCCACCGGTGCCGTGCCTTTCATGCCGGCGTTTGGCAACGATGACCTGCCGGGAGTATATACTGCGGCTGTAGTTCAGAAAATGATGAACCAGGAGCTGACCCTCCTTGGCAAAAACGTGCTGACTGTGGGGGCCGGCAACATCGGATACCTCACCTCCTACCAGCTGATGCAGGCCGGCGCAAAGGTGAAAGCCATCATTGAGGCAATGCCGTTCGAGGGAGGGTTTCCCGTTCAGGCTAACAGGGTGAGGAGGCTAGGAATCCCAATTATCCTTTCGCATACGCTCGTCAGAGCCATTCCCAACAGCACCAATGACGGCATCTGCGGGGCGGTGATTGCCGAGAGCCGCGACTTCTCTCCGGTGCCGGGAACGGAAAAGGTCATTGAAGGCATTGACGCCATCAACATCTGTACCGGGCTGCTTCCTGACAACCAGCTTCTCGTAAAGGGACGCGAGGTTTTCGGCACGAAGGTCCATGCCGCCGGCGACGCCATGCGCATCGGGGAAGGGACCACGGCAGTGCTTCGCGGCAAGCAGGCAGCCATGGAGATCATACAGGAGATGGGGGTTCGGAACAACTACAGCGAATACCTCTCGCTCTCAAAAGAATACATTGACTCACAGCAGCATCCGGCCAGGGTCATTGAGAACCCGTGGATGCCTGATGAGGCCAGGATGAACGCCAGGCCGTTCGTGATAATTGACTGCCTGTACAGCTTCGCATGCAATCCATGCCAGTTCGCATGCCCCCACGGAGCGATAACGAAAGCCTCACCTGATACCGTGCCGGCCCTGGACTATGAAAAGTGTACCGGATGTCTCAAATGCGTGTATCAGTGCCCGGGACTGGCAATCTTCGGTTACAACCTTGCAAAGGACCAGCTCTTCCTTCCGGTGGAGTACTTTGTTGAGGAGGGTGCAGAAGTCTGGCTCGTTGACAATAACGGCAAAAAGATAGGTGAGGGAGTGATTGAGAAGGTGATGATAAAGCCCAACAAGACAAATGTCGCAAGGGTCAGGGCCATCACCCCGAAAGGAAAGGATATTGTTGCCGCACGTGGTTTCATTGCAAAGGAAAACTACCCGGTGCCGGTTACATTCACTCCTGTTGCCGGGATGGAGTCGAAGGAGTATGTCTGCCACTGTGAGGATGTGAAACTGGAAGAGATAATGGCTGTCATCGGTGACAGGAAATATATTTCTTTTGACGAGGTTAAGCACACCACACGCCTTGGGATGGGTCCGTGCCGTGGCAAACGTTGCATGAGGAGGCTCTCCATGCTGTTGCGTCCGATGGGTATAGAGATTGTTGGTGACGCCACACCCAGGGCGCCGCTCTCAAACCAGCTCACCATGGGCGAGCTATGTCCGCAGCAGGAGCCTGAGCTTATTATCACGCAGGGCGAGAGGAAGACGGTAAAGGTGGGTGCGCTGGTGGCAGGCGGAGGCATAACCGGCAGTGCACTTATGCGCTACCTGGCCGAGGCCGGGATGAAACCGGTGCTCATCAATCATGAACGCGGCTCCTCATGGCGCAACATAGCAGGGGGAAGACCAAACTTCAGCGTCCCGGAACTGTCTGACATCGCCAGGCACAACCACGAGCTATTCAAAAATTTAGATAAGATTGGCGAGATAAATTACAGGGAGATAAAGTATGTTACATTCGCCCATGATGATGTAATGATGAGCCAGCTTGAGGCATCCCTGGCATGGTCTGACGGCGAGATTGTAGGCCCTGCTGAATATGCCTCAAAGATCGCCCCGGGGATCAACCCGAACCTCAGGGACAGATACAGGGCTGCAATGATTACAAATGACTGCTGGCAGGCCACGCCGGGAAGGGTGATTGACCTGATAAGGCACCTTGGTATAGCTGCCGGGGGTACCGTGGAAGAGGACAGCACCGTGACAGCTGTGAGCCGCCACGGCAGGGAATATGTTGTCACAGTGCAGAACCATCGCGGTGAATACGTGGAGTATGAGACACCTGTCTTCATCAACGCCATGGGTGCGCACGGTGAGCAGTTTGCACGCAGTCTTGGCATCTATACCGGGACATACGGCGTTCGCCACCAGGCATTCATAACAAGGCGGCTCCCGATGATGGGACCGAACAACACCCCGCTGCCGATGCTGATTGACAGGCGCAACTACAAGGGTTTTGTGGCAGTATACGGCCAGCAGCTTGGCGAGACAGGCCAGATCATCGGCTGCGCCTCACCGGCTGCCGATCCGGCTGAAGCAGGGCGAAACCTGAAGGTGAACAGCAAGGAATTCATGGAGATTGTTTGCGAGGTATTCACCTCCTGGCTGCCGGATCTCGCCACTGCCGGGTTCCAGTCACTCTGGAGCGGCTATTACACAGAACCGAGGATGTACATTGACCCGGAACACGGGCTCTTCCTCGGACTGCGCGGACAGGGGTTCATGCTGGGGCAGTACCTTGCAAAAATGTATGTTGACAAGCTCATGGGACGTGAGGTACCTGCATACTTCAGCAGGCTTTCACTGAAGGGTGACGGGCTGCCGGAAAAGGCATTCAAATAATGAATTTTTAATATCTTTGAGCGCCAAAAATAAAACCGCCCAAAGATGTTCAACAAGTTCATTGCCTCAATCCTTCCGTACTTTCCGAAGAAATTCATCTGGATCTTCTCGCGCGCCTATATCTCCGGCGTAACGATGGCCGATGCCATGCGGGTATCCAAAGAACTTAACGCACAGGGCATTCGGGTTACCCTTGACGTGCTGGGTGAGTTCATCAAATCACTTGATGAGGCCGAAGCCAACAAGCAGGAGTATCTCGACCTGATTGAGGAGACTCAGAAGAACGGTATCAACGGCAACTACTCACTCAAGCCTACAAGTTTCGGGCTGCTGATAGACAAGGAAGTTTGCTACAGACTTATGCGTGAGATAGTTGCAAAAGCCGCTTCCTACAATAACTTCTGCAGGATAGACATGGAAGACTCCCCCTGCACCGACCTGGAGATAGAGCTCTACAGGCGTCTCCATGCCGAGTTCCCGAAGAACGTCGGATTGGTGATTCAGGCCTACCTGAAGAGGACATACGGTGATCTTGAGAAGATGCTTGACATGAACACCCCGGAGATTCCCACCAACTACCGTCTGTGCAAGGGCATCTATGTCGAACCTGCCGGGATTGCATACAAGAAGTACGAGGAGATCAACCAGCACTACCTGGAAGATCTCGAGTTCATGTTCCGGAATAAAATATATGTCGGCATAGCCACGCATGACAAGCCTCTGATTGAAGGGGCTTATGAGCTGATAAGGAAATATAATGTCTCAAAGAACATGTACGAGTTTCAGATGCTTTACGGCGTCACGCCGAAGCTTCGCCAGAGCATTGTTGCCGGGGGTCATGTGATGAGGGTATATGTCCCCTTCGGGGAGAAATGGTTTGGCTATTCAACCAGGAGGTTAAAGGAGAATCCGAAGATAGCAAGCCATATCATGAAGGCAATTTTTGTAAAAGGATGATTCAGGCAAGAGGCAGGAGGCAATAGGCAGTAGTGTTGACATCATACAGGCAGATACAGCCCTGAGGCAGTTTCTTACTATTGCCTGATGCCTACTGCCTAATGCCTTACGAGCAGTGAATCATTTAACTGCCTCAGGAAATCCAGTTCACGAGCGGAGATGTACGGAGCCGGAGGTTTGGGTTCTTCTGGCGGCCCGGCGGCAATCATATATATTAAAGGTATCAGTGTGAGCGGGCTCAGCCCGATCATCCTGTCTGAGGGGATTTGTCC
>DAIDJT010000092.1 GCA_027451265.1 Bacteroidales bacterium
GTTTGACATTAATGGGCGGCATTGGAACAGGCGCAGGTTACATGACGGTGGCCGGTCCGATCAGGATAGGCATAATGTACGGGTTGTATGACCGGCAGGTACTCTACAGGAATATAAAGGGATACGTAAGCATGGGATTCAGCTTCTGAACCCAGTGACTGGCCCGATTGTTGTCTTATTCCACTCAAGGGGCATCAGGAAACAGGTTATGAATATAAATACAGTCATACTGCAGCACAAAAGCGTTTGTAATCTCATCGTACGGAAAAAAGTACGGCAGAGTTTTGAAATCATATCAGATATGCTTGATAATGTGTCTGCTGGTGAATTGAAGGACCAATTTGCCGAACTGCAGATGACCTACAGGAATATACTCAGATACACTGTGGAAGGCATTCATGACCCGGAACGCCAGAAGGTTTATAACAGGCTATTGCAGAACATCCTCAGGCTGAACGACAGGATCAAACAGGACATTTTGGCACGTTTTTCCGGATGGTACACTTACTCTGTCAGAGCAAGGGAGCAGAAGGAGGAGAGGCTCAGGGGAGGAAACATCATTCAAAGTGTAGATGACCTGGTATTCAAATCACGGCTTGACTCTCTCCTTTCCTCCGCAGAAATAGGCAGGCCTGCTCCACAGAGCGAAGCAGCCAGGGAAATGGAACGGTTGTCAGGGATTATCTTCAACCATCTGTGGCTTACAGATTATTACGGTGAGGCAGAGGAGAGCCTCCTCGATCTGCTTATCGGGTCCGGCCGTTTTGAGTGGCATGAAACAGCCACCTTTGTCAGCGCGATAACGCTTAGCAGCCTGAGGGTCTGGGACCCTGCCAAGATAAAGCTGCTCGCAAAACTGACTGCTGACCTGACACCTCATGTGGCGGAGAGAGCCGTCACCGGCCTGGTATTCAGCCTTCACTATTATGATGACCGGCTTCACCTGTATCCGGAAATAATAAAGACGGTCAGGGACCTTTCTGAAGTGAAGGTATTCAGGGAACGATGCCGTATCGTCGTGCTTCAGGCTATCAGGTCACGTTATACCGAACAGCTGAGCCGGAGAATGAACGAAGAAATACTGCCCAGGGTCGTCAGGCTTAAACCTCGGATTGAGGAGAAGCTTGACCTTGACAGGATATTGGGGGAAAACCCGGAAGAGGGACAGAATCCTGACTGGTCTGAAATGTTCAGCGGATCGGAGGAGATGTTTAAAACCATGGAAGAACTGACAAACCTCCAGATGGAAGGCTCCGATGTTTATATGTCAGCCTTCTCGGGGCTCAAGAAGTTTGACTTTTTCAGGGAACTGCGAAACTGGTTCATCCCCTTTTACCCTGACCATGAAGCTGTAGACTCAATTTTCAGGGATGAGATACTCGGGCCGGGCATCAATGAGCTGTCGGAAGCACTCTATAAAACACCCTTCATCTGCAATTCTGACAAGTTTTCTCTCATCCTCAACATGAAATACCTTCCGGCCGAACAGAAGAGCATGATGCTTAAAGTATTCCGTATGGAACTGGAGGGTCTGGAACAGATGAAGTATGACAATGAGCTTACTGATCCTGCGGCAGTTTTCAGAACAACAGTGACCCAGTATGTCCAGGATCTTTACCGGTTTTTCAAGCTCTCTGATTTCAGAAATGAGTTTGACGATTTCTTCACCGGAAGGCTTGATTTGTACAACTCACTCTTTTACAGGGAGACCTGCGGATCAGTCACTGATGACCGGTCGATGGCTGATTATTTCTTCAGCAAGGAGTATTACGAGGATGCCCTTGCGCTGTACAACACAATTCTCAGGAGCGTAACCAATGATGCGGAGCTTTATGAGAAAGCCGGTTATTGCCATCAGAAGGCAGGCGATTATGAAAAAGCCCTGGAGAAGTATTCTATGGCCACAATTATTGAGTCACACACCTGGACTCTGCGTAAGACCGGACTCTGCCTTCGCAGGCTGGGCAGGCCGCAAGAAGCCCTTGAAGTCTACCGCAGGGCCCTTCAGAATGAACCTGATGACCTGAACACAATATTGATGATTGCGCATTGCTGCCTTGACACCGCCAATTATGACGAAGCCCTGAAACACTACTTCAGGGTGGAATATGAAAGCCCGGGCAACTCAAAGGTACTGAGACCAATAGCCTGGTGCTGCCTTGTCACCCGAAGGTATACCGATGCTGAAAAGTACTTCGGGAGACTTGCAGAGACCGGACTGACCCCTTATGACCGCATTAACATGGGTCATCTGGCTCTTTGCCAGGGCGATACAAAATCAGCCGCCGGACACTATGTGAGTGCCGTGGCCGGGGGAGAAATGACCGCAGAAAGCTTTCTGTCTGCCTTCAGTGATGATGTGGAGGTCCTGGCTGCAAACGGCGTCAATCCTGACGACCTGCCTATCCTTATTGACTATGTTCTGATGAACCTGAAAAAGGAGAACTGAACTGGTCTTACCAGGTATTCCCCTCTTCAGTTGACTGATAACCTGCTCTCACTATCTCTATTGTCATATCCTTGTGATAGCGGAGCATGAACAGTCCCCTGTTTTCATAACCGTTTTGACGGCTGTCACGCCTGAAGTCAGGATCGAGGCATAAAAGCTCAGGGTTAAAGGTCCCCGGATCCTTCAGGAAACCTTTGCCGCCTGTGGCAATGCCGCCTATGAAGTACCACGCCAGGTCAAAGCCACGCCAGGCAAAACTCTCGGCCATGGGCTCAGTCCTGAACTTCTTCATGTACATTGAAGAAAACGACTTCGCTGCAGGTGACTCGAAATCAATATAGCTTTCCGAGGGAATATGCAGTTCGAGGTCATAGTAATACTTAAGGTCTATTGTTTCAAGGCCTCGTATTTCGGGGTAGCCGATAACCATGATATTATACCTCTTCGTAAGACTGTGCAGCGCTGAGAAAGCCGAGCTGACGACAGGTGTGCTTGTTGTGGAAAGCACGATTATGTTCTTCCGCTCATGGTCAAGCTGGCTTTCAAAAGAAGCAACGTTGCTGTATACATTGCGCTTTTCAGTCACCCCGGTATAGAAGTAATGCACAACGTTCCCGGTGTCTGAAGCGGAGCTGTCTGCTGCGGCTCTCCTGACTTTCTGCCAAAGCATGGCAGTCGCCGGGTCATACATTGCGCTGTCTGCATACAAAAATATGACTCTGCTTCCCGGGTTGGCACCCACCTCTCCGGCAATGACATCCTGGATGACTCCCTGGCCCGGGAACACCCTGTAAAGGGTAGGTTTGTTCTCTTGAATGTGACTGTCACGCAGAGGCACCGGCGAGACAACAGGTATATCCCTTTCGGCAGCCCAGCCGGCGATCTGCTCAAGGTTAGATGAAAACACCGGACCTATAATCAGGTCCACATCATCCAGGGCACCGGTTCTGAGCAGTCTCTTAATCTCGGCAGAGTCTGCCCCGGTGTCATAAACCTCCATCTCCACGGTCAGACCGAGAGACCGGAGACTGTCAACGTCAATAAGCATACCCTCATAAGCCTCCAGGAAGGGAAGGCTTCCCTCATATATCCGGGAGGTTGTTCTTGCCTGGTCACGAGCTGAAGCGTTGCCGCGGACATCCGTTACTGCTGTGTCGGCATAGGCCCTCGCGTTGTTTTCCCTTATGAAGAAGGGGAAAAGCACGGCTACCCTCACAGTACCATCAAGCCTCCCGATGGTGGTCCTGTTTCCGGGTACGGTGAAGACCTCAGCTTTATCTGGAACAGCCATCGTGTCGGCGGGGAGTGTGTCTGCAGGCGTTACTTCCTCTATCTGTCCGCGTTCCGGTTTCTGATCCGTTCTCTGGTCAGAACCCCTGTTTGATGTTCCTTTTCGCGGAATCACCAGGATATCGCCCTCGTGAGGGAAAAGCAGCCCCCTGTTGGCTTTTTTCAGTTCTCTTACCGAAATGCCGTAATCATTGGCTATTGTTCCGAGTGTTTCACCTCTTTTAACACGGTGACGAACCTCGCGCTCATTCTGAGCTGTGGTGTTCTGCTGCGGAGGAGTGCTTTGTCCGGCGCCGGTGACGGTAGTCCTTCCCTGGCCCGCCTGGCTTGTTCCCGCTGACTGCCCGGTATGCCCCGTCTGCCCGCCTGGCTGCTGCTGATGCGTGGTCAAACCGGCATTCTTCATCGCAGCCTGGCCCTGTTCCACAGCTGCTGCCGGGATCCTGAGCACCTGGCCATCCTTGATTGCATTGTCTGTCAGTCCGTTTTCGTGCGAAAGCAGGTCAACACTGACAGCATAGGCCCTGGCTATTGAATAGAGCGTCTGCCCTTTCAGCACCTGGTGCATGTAATAGACCTTCCCCTCCACCACAATCTTCTGACCTGAGATCGTTACAGGAACCGGGTTGGGTGTCTGGGCCTCGAGCAACACAGGTATCAGAACCGCTGCAAAAATCAGCAGGGTTGCCATGCGCCACCATTGAAAAACTCTCTTCTTTTCTTCCATCAAATGAGTCATCCTTGTTAGTGTCACCCCTTTTTCAATCTCACTTACAGCTGTTTAAGGTAGCTGTTGACGTTCCTCTCTATCCTCCTGACGGGGTCTTCTGTATCAGCCTTTACAAATTCCCTGCCGGTAATGTGCTCATATAGCTCAATGTACCTTTCTGATATCTCCCTGACAATCTCCGGAGTCATTTCGGGAACCTTTTCACCGCTTCTCCCCTGGAAGCCGTTGGCCATCAGCCACTCGCGCACAAACTCCTTTGAGAGTTGCCTCTGTTGCTCGCCGCGGGCAAACCTCTCCTCATAACCTTCTGAATAAAAATACCTTGAGCTGTCCGGAGTATGGATCTCATCAATAAGATATATTTTCCCGTCCCGCTTTCCGAACTCATACTTGGTATCGACAAGTATAAGGCCCTGCTTCGCGGCTATCTCTGTTCCCCTCATGAAAAGCCTCATCGAATAGTCTTCAAGCATACGGTACTCCTCTTCAGAGACCAGGCTGGTCCTGATTATCTCCGCTGCTGAAATATCCTGGTCATGGAGGCCATGTTCCGCCTTGGTGGTGGGTGTTATCAGCGGTTTTTCAAACTTCTGGTGTTCTCTCATCCCTTCAGGGAGGGGAATGCCGCAGATCTCCCTGCCGCCTGCCTTGTAGAGCCTCCATGAACTTCCGGTCAGGTAGCCCCGAACAATCATTTCGACCGGGTAGGTCTGGCATCTCACACCGACAGTCACATTGGGATCGGGAGATGCTATGTTCCATACAGGTACAATATCACTCACCATTTCAAGGAACATGGCAGCTATCTGATTGAGGACCTGCCCTTTGTAGGGTATGCCCTCCGGGAGCACCACGTCAAACGCCGAAATGCGGTCAGTGGCTACCATCAGCAAATACCTGTCATCAATATTGTAAACGTCGCGGACCTTCCCGCGATAAACGCCCTTCTGCAGCGGGAAATGGAAATCTGTTCCGGTAATAGACTTTGCCATGTTATTTTTTATTGGTTCTGTGACTCTTCTTTTCTGTTTCTCTCATCGCTGCCATAAGCCCTGACTATATGCTTGACAAGCCGGTGCCTGACTATATCCCTCTCGTCAAAACGGATCACGGTAACCCCTTCAATGCCTTCGAGGAGCTTCATTGCCTGCAGCAAACCCGAATCGTTTCTTCTTGGCAGGTCAATCTGTGTGGTATCACCTGTCAGGATGAACTTTGAGCTTACGCCCATCCTGGTCAGGAACATCTTAAGCTGGCTTACTGTTGCATTCTGTGCTTCGTCTAGTATTACGAAGCAGCTCTCAAGTGTTCTTCCCCTCATAAATGCCATCGGGGCAATCTGTACCGTCCCGTCCTCTATCCACTGTTCAAGCTTGCGGAAAGGGATCATGTCTTGCAGCGCATCATAGAGAGGTTGCAGATAGGGGTCAAGTTTGTCCTTCATGTCACCGGGAAGAAAGCCCAGCCGCTCCCCGGCCTCAACGGCGGGACGGGTGAGCACTATCTTCTTTACCTCATGGTTCTTCAGCGCCCTGACGGCCAGCGCGATGGCTGTGTAGGTCTTGCCTGTACCCGCAGGCCCCTCGGCAATTATAAGATCGTTGGCAGCGTATTCCTTCACCAGCTGCAGCTGGTTGACGGTGCGTGCCCTGATGGGCCTTCCGCTTGTACCGAAAACGAGCGCATCCTCAAAATCACCGCTGGCAGCCGAACGCATGTGGTCATCATCAAGCATAAGCCTTTCAAGATCACCCTCTTCAAGCCGGTTGTAACGCCTGTAATAATCAATCAGCTCATTCATCCTCGATACAAAGGCTGAAACCTCATCGGCCTCCCCTACACATTTAATTTCATTACCCCTTGCAATCAGCCTGATTTTCGGGAAATAACCCTGTATCAGATCAAGCAGCCTGTTACCGGGCCCCAGCATGACCAGAGGTTCTATCCCCTCAAGCAAAATAACCTGTTCCGTCATCTGCCTCTCTTCTCCAGCTCTTTCTAAAGAATTATCCTTAAGTTAATTACGACCGTGACCGTTTTTGAATATCCATTCTTCCGCAAAGTAAGTTTATTTTTTGCAGAAGACTATCTTTGCTGTAACAATTTTAGGATGCCGCTCATCACGCTGACAACCGAGTGGAGGGAAGATGACTTCTTCAACGGGATACTCAGGGGGAAACTTGCCTCCGGTTGTCCCGGAGCTGTCATTGTGAACAATGCCGGAGGAATCCCTCCGCTCAACATAATGCACGGGGCTTTCGTAATCAGAAATACCTTCAGCCATTACCCGGAAGGTACCATTCATCTTATTTTCGTAAGCAGTGAAGGCCCTGCAGATCATCCGCACCTGCTCATCAGGGCACAAAACCACTGGTTCGTGGGAGCCAATAACGGTATCTTCAACCTGGTACTCAACTCTGAACCGGACCTGATAATCAGCCTGAAAAACGATGACGGAGATGATGAAATTACGCTGTTCTCCTCTGTTGCAGCAGCAATTGCCAGCGGAGAGGCACCCGAGAGTCTCGGGGAACGGATCACTTCGGTATCCGAAAAAGTACCGATAAGAGCCACCATTGACAGGAACGTGATTATAGGAAGCGTCATCTTCATCGACTCTTACGGAAATGCCATCACCAACATTACCCGGGAGATCTTCTCAAGAGTGTTCGAAGGGAGAAACTTCAGGATACTGATCAAGAGCAACAACTACTATACAGAAAAAATAAGCCGGTACTACCGCGAGGAGCCTGTAGGTGAAATTGTCACCCGCTTCAACTCGCTCGACCTGCTCGAACTTTCAATAAACGGGGCGAACCTTTGCCAGCTGTTCTCAGTTGAGACAGGCGATGCCGTAAGGGTTGAAGCCCGTAATCAGGGCCAGGAAAACAACGGCCTCTTTTAAACCTTCAATAAATGAGAGAAAAGACAATCAGGGAATTCACCAGGCTGCTTGATATTATGGATGAGCTAAGGGTGAAATGCCCGTGGGACATGAAGCAGACCAACCAGACACTCAGGAAACTGACGATTGAGGAGACTTACGAACTTGCAGATGCCATCCTGCAGGAAGACGATGAATCAATAAAGAAAGAGCTGGGTGACCTGATGCTTCATGTTGTATTCTATGCAAAAATCGGATCGGAAAAAGAACTCTTTGACATGGGTGATGTGCTTGAAAGCATCAACAAAAAACTTGTGTATCGTCATCCCCATGTTTTTGGTGACGTGAACGTGACCAGGGGCGCACGAGAGGTTGAAGAGAACTGGGAGAAACTAAAAATGACGGAACACGCTGAATACAAGCCTGTTCTTTCAGGCGTGCCCTCCTCTCTCCCCGCTACGGTCAAAGCCAACAGGATCCAGGAAAAGGTCAGGGGTGTGGGGTTCGACTGGGATTCGCGCGAGCAGATCTGGGACAAGGTCACAGAGGAGCTTGACGAGCTTAAACAGGAAATTGCCTCAGGAAGAAAGGTGGATATTGAATCAGAACTGGGAGATCTATTCTTCACTCTCATAAATGCTGCCAGGCTCTATGAAATTGACCCTGAATCAGCACTGGAAAAGACCAATCGCAAGTTTATCAAAAGGTTCAGCTACCTGGAACAGAAGACCCTGGCAAAGGGGCTCTCACTGCGCGAGATGACCCTTGATGAGATGAATGAGATCTGGGAGGAGGCAAAGCAGTTTGACAGGCCGCTCTGACAGGCAGGCAGTCAGCGGCTGAACCTGTAGCTCAGCATCTGGTAGATCACCTTTGCTGCCATGAAATCAGGAGCCTTGTTTGATTCCGAGGGGCAGAGCTCCACCACATCAAACCCGACTACGTTGCGCCTGCCGAAAACCTCGCGAAGAAAGAACATCAGCTCACGGTAGTCCGGACCGCCCGGTTCAGGCGTGCCAGTGGAAGGCATGACTGAAGGATCAAAGACATCGAGATCCACCGTGATGTATACGTTATCGGACAGGAGACTCAATGCCCTGTCATACAGCTTCTTGTTGCTGTAAAGCTCATGCGCAAAAAATATCCTTTCCCTGTCAACGAACGGCAGTTCCTCCGCAGCCATGCTTCTGATTCCGACCTGCACCAGTGGTGCGTACTCCTTTGCCCTAGCAGCAGCACAGGCGTGATTAAGATGTGACCCTTCATAGGAGGATCTGAGGTCCGAATGGGCGTCAAGCTGAAGGATTGTAAGGCCGTGGAAAGCTTCCGCCGCTGCCCGGAATGCCCCGATGCTTACAGTATGGTTTCCGCCGATCAGAACCGGGAAACGGTTCCCGGCAAACAGTTGTAAGACAGTCCGAAAGACGGCATCGGTGACCTCTTCCGGGTCATCCCCTGAAACCAGTGGCGGAAGGGTATGTATGCCCAGCCTGTGAACCTCTGTTCCGGTTTCAATGTCATAAAACTCCAGGGCCGGCGATGCCTCAATGATGGCCGCAGGTCCCCTGTCGGCGCCGCGCAGGTAAGTACTGGTGGCATCATAAGGTACCGGAACGATGATGATCTTTGATTCATCATAACCGTAAACCACCTCCTCACCGCCGAAGTTCGACACTGCCATGTTGCTGCTATTCAGCGTTCTTTGTTTTTCTTCCCTTTGAAGCCGCTGCCTTTTGAGTCTTTGCGACTGGCTTCTTAGTCACCTCACCCTTAGCTGCCTTGACCTCATCAGCGCCCTTCTCCACCGGTTCAGCAGCAGAACCGGTTTCACCTTCCTCAGCCTTCCCTTCGGTTTTCTCCTCCTCCCTGACAAGGAGGTTCAGTCCCTGCAGAATATTGTACCAGTGAAGCACTTTC
>DAIDJT010000093.1 GCA_027451265.1 Bacteroidales bacterium
ACCTGGAGTAGGGCACGAGGGTGTTGCTCTGTCTCCAGTTTGTCTCATCATTTTCCCAGAGGTAGAGCAGTTCCAGGTCTTCGGGCTCAACTGCCCGGAGCCTGATCCCGTCATTTTCCAGAATCATTCCTGTATACTTTCTTCACGAAGATATCAGTGGGGTATCCGAGCCGGAGAAGTCTTTCCTTCTCCGCGTAAGCGCTGGCTTTTGTGTTAAACCTGCCGGTTGTATAGCGGTAAAACCGGTCATCCCTGTTGTAGAAAACAGATATTTCGGCATATTCAAAATAGGCCGGATCGACAGGGTTGTACAGTGCCATCACCTGTACGGTGTAATACAGCACATCAGGGTCAACCTCCGCATCGGTATCCTTTACATCCCTGACAACAAGGTCAGTAATGAGCATGGATGAGTCAATCACTGAAAGGTACGGGAGGTCTGCCGGATTGAAACTGATTGTAACAGTGTCTCTCTTCTCCTCTGCCGGAGGGTTGAAAGTTACAAGGGCTATCTCCTTCTTCTTGTACCCTGTCATGATGGAGTACAATCCGGAGTTGCCTTCATTGAAGGGCTGGAACGCGATGTTGTCATCCGTTGTACTGATGGGATAACCTATATTTATTGGGGTTGCCCATTGTCCGTTGGACAATTTTGACAGGAATATATCATATCCGCCCATGGACCCATGACCTTCAGAACTGAATGTAAGTGTATTGCCATCACGGGAAATGAATGGTGTCTCTTCATTGTAGGGGGTGTTGACCATGCTGCCCAGGTTTGACGGGATGCCCCAGTCGCCGGTGGCATCTTTTTCCGAGACCCACAGGTCAAGTTCTCCGAGGCCCCCTTCGCGGTTGGATGTGAAGTAGAGTTTCTTCCCGTCAGAGGAGATGGCTGCATGTGATTCGTAGAACTTTGTATTGATATTCCTGTTAAGCCTTTCAATTGCTGACCATTGGCCGCCGGCATATCTTGTCACGTAGATATTTCCGTCATAGTTGTCATTCTTGAAAAGAAAGAGTTCCGTTCCGTCACTGTTGAGTGAGGAGGTATGGCAGTCTGTGCCCATCGATGCCTCGAGGGTTATGTCAACCGGTGTACCCCATGAATTTCCCTCTTTGCGGGTGATGTAGATCACGCTTTCAAGTCCTCTTCTTTCAGTATAGGCCATCGTGTTGCCGTCATAGCTTACCACCGGTCTGTCATTTACCGAACCCTGGTTTATGTATTCCTTAAGGGGTTGAATGAGGACATTGACCGGTTTCTTCATCTGTTCGGATGCAACATTGCATGCCTGCATCTGCTGGTTGACGAACTCCTCGTTCTGCATTGCTGATGCTTCGGTTATCAGCTGCCGGAAGAAGCGGTAGGTGCTGAGGGCGCTGTCAAGCCTGTTGGTGATACGGTACGCATTTGCAAGGGAGAAGTAAGCGTCAAGGGGTGCCCGCGTCTCTTTAAGCTTGCCGGTTTTGGAATTGTAGCTGGTACTTCTGACCGCCTCCTCAAGGAAGGGGATGGCTTTGGGCTTTTCATCAAAGATGTTCAGATAGCAGTTGCCGATCTTGTACTTGATGTTGTAATTACCCGGTCGGAGTTCATTGAGCATGAGATAGAGGGGGTTGGCCAGCTCATATTCACCGTAGAGGTAGTGAGATTCGGCTTCGGTCCAGATCTCTTTTATCTCACTTTTCTTCTGCCCGTTAAGCGGAAAATACAGAAGCAGCAGCGTCAGAAATGCAATTCCCCTTATTCCCATGTCTCAGTTTGCCTGTAAAAATAAATCTTTTGCAGCATTCTTCCCCAATCAGGTGCCATTATTTGAACCTGACACGGTAGATGTCAGCCCCGCCTGCCCCGCCTTCCCTGCCAGTAAATGATACATATCCTGCCTTTCCGTTTTCTGCAGGACAGAAAAAGATGTTGTCATCAGGATTGTTAAGCGGGTACCCTATATTTTCAGGCGTGCTCCATAATCCGTTATACTGCAGGTCACTGCGGAAGATGTCATACCCGCCCATGTTGCGGTGGCCCTGTGAGGCGAAGAAGAGTTTCTTCCCGCCATTGATGAGGAAGGGCCTGTCTTCGTTGAACGGGGTATTAATCTCAGGTCCCATGTTTTCCGGCAGACCCCATTCGCCGTCAGGTCCGAGTTTTGATAAATAGAGATCGAGTCCTCCGAATCCGCCGGGCCTGTCGCTGGCAAAGATCAGGGTTGACCCGTCTTCAGTGATAAATCCGTGTGCTTCCCAGTATTTGGTGTTTACCTCCTTTTTCAGCCTGCGTGCCGGTTCCCAGCGCGTTCCGTCAAACCTGCTCATCCAGATGTCACTGTTGATGTTGTCATCCTTGGAAAGGAGCATAACAGTATTGTCTGACGCCAGGCATGAGACGTAATGGTCTCCGTCAGACTGCAGCTCAGGAGTTATGTTCAGCGGGGTTGTCCATTCATTTTTCACGAAGCGGGAGAACATGATTGCGTCATAAAATTTCATGGAGGTCATATAGGTGATTGCTTTCCCGTCAGGGGAGACAACCGGGGAAAAATTGTCATTGGCGTCATTGATTATGTCATCCACTTCTTCCACTGTGAACTTCACCGGGGTGGCCATCATGGCCGGGGCATTGTTGCAGGAGGAAATCTGCTGGTCAATGAACATCAGGTTCTCAATGTCAGAAGGGAGCAAAGTCTGCCGGTAGCGTGAATATGCATCCCTGGCTTTTTCAAACATATAATTTATCCTATAGGCGTCGCCGAGGAAAAACAGCGCTTCGTAAGGTGCCTGGGTCTGCCTGAGAGAGCCCTCGCGATATTTTCCCGTCAGGTTGGCGGAGGCCTTCTCAAGGTACTCAATAGCCAGGTTCTTGCTGCCCTCGATGTTGAGGTAACAGAGTCCGATGCGGAAGGCGATGCTGGCATTTTCAGGCATTGCAGCATAGATGCCCTGGTAGTAGGGAAGCGCGTCATTGAAATCACCCCTCATCAGGAAGTATTCAGCATCATAAAAAGCCTCCTGCAGCCTTATATTGTCCTGCGATCTGCAAACGACAGTTGCAGATAGAATGATCAGTAAAAGGGCCAGTCTCTTCATTGTCATTATGTTATTGTTCTTCATCCTTTTTCTTTCTTCTTCTTCTCCATAGCAGGAAGAAGAGGAGCAATGCCGCCAGCAGAAGCAGCCACCAGTAACTGCAACCTGTACTTTTTCCTGTTTCAGCCGGCTGGCCTGTGTCAGTGCCTGAGGCCGTGACCGCGGCATTGGTGCTGTCAGCGGCAGCGTCATTGGCGGCTTTGTTGCGGGCGACTTTGTCATTTGCGTCTGGGGCCGCAGCCGCAGCCCCGGCATTGGCGGTTTCCGGAGCCGTGACGTTTTCCGGAACAACTGCTGAAGTAACCTGCGTTACAGCTGCGGCTGCCTCGTCATGAGGTTTCTCTCCAGCAGGTCTCTCCGGAATTTCATTCCTGAGCGTGATCTCTTCCCCGGCAGTAGCGTCAGTCCGGCGCACCAGTACCGAGGTTATAGTGTCATTACCATAATAGTCAGTCAGTTTCAGCGAGACCAGGTTGTCACCCTTTTCCGGAGAGAATGTGTAAGTGAATGCGGTGTCTGCAATGCTGACCCTCTCAGATCTTGCCGGTGAACCTGGTACCAAAATCCCGACCTCAAGCTGTGATTTTTCCTCGGCAATGAGCCTTATGCTGACAGGATCAGCAGATGTGACGTTCACAAGGGTGTCAGTCAGAAGCCTTAGATAAGCAGACAGGTCGGCCACCTCCGGCAGAACGTTCTCCACGCCGGCCGTATCGGTGAAAACATCAGTCTCCATCCCTGATTCCCGGGTGACAGGAGAAGGGTCCTCACTCCGGAAGGCGCACGCAAAGAGATCCATCCTTCCGAAGCCGTCATCTGCAAATCTGGCATGAAAACCTCTGTCTCCCCTTCCTACAGGGGTGAAGAAGAGGTCATCATCGGTGGTGTTCAGGGGATATCCGATATTGACCGGGGTGCTCCACTGTCCGTCCCTGCCGAGTTCTGACCTGAAGATGTCATAACCACCTATATTGAAATGTCCGCGGGAGCTGAAGAACAGTGTGCTGTCATTATTTGCCAGGAAAGGTGTCTCTTCGTTATAAATTGTATTGATACCGGGCCCCAGGTTTAAAGCAGGACCCCAGTTGCCGGAACTGTCGCGGGCAGAAACAAATATGTCAAGGCCCCCGATGCTCTCCTTCCGGTTACTGGTGAAAAAGAGTCTTTGCCCGTCACTGCTCATCACGGCATGTGACTCCCAGTACCTTGTGTTAATGTTTCCGTTGAGTTTCTCCACCGTGCTCCATGTGTCCCCCTTACGCCGGCTGAGGTATATGTTGCCGTCATATGTGTCAGTACGGTACATCAGCAATGTCTTCCCGTCAGGTGAGAGGGAGGAAGTGTAATAGTCCTGGTCAATGCCCAGTTGAGGTGTCAGGTTGACCGGCTCCGTCCATTTACCGTCAACCTTTCTTGACCAGAAGATGGCGTCATAGAACTGCAGTTCGCGGGTGAAGAGCAATGTATTTTCATCAGCTGACAATACCGGGTTGAATTCAGAAAAGCGGTCATTGACTGTTGCGCCAAGGTTCCGGTCAGTGAAGAAAACCGGTTTTTGCATCATCTCGCGCGCATTATTGCAGGTCTGCATCTGGAACCGGACAAGGGCGGTGTCAAACTTTTGGGTATCAACGTCCTTCAGAAAAAGCTCATAGGTTTCAAGGGCCCTGTCGAAGTCATTGGCAATACGATAGGCGTTTGCCAGGAAATAGAGAGCGTCATAAGGGGCGCTGGTCTCCCTCAGCCTGCCGCCGCGGTATTCCGGGCTGATATGTCCGGCGGCAGTCTCCAGCCATGAGATGGCCTTGTCCTTTTCGCCGGGTGTATTTAAATAACACTGTCCGATGCGGAAATACAGATTGTAATTCTCAGGATAAATCTGGAGCAGGCTCATGTATTTCGGAAGGGCTTCTGCGTAATCCTCAAAGAGCAGGTCACCCTCCGCCGAAACGAAAAGTTCCCGCAAACTGCTCCTCGACTGACCTGCCAGAGATACAGCATGAGCTACCAGGATCACACAAAAAATATATCTAACCCTTCTCATCAGGTTGATAAATAATCTTTAAGTACCTAATATAACTCAAATATTGCTATAAGATTATAGCAGAACAGGCCCTTTTTAATATCAGGATTCATTTTTTAACCATTCCGGCCACCCTGAGGCGGGTCAGTGAGATGCCTTTGAACAGGCTTACGGCAGCCCTTACCGGCATGTGCCAGCCCCTTTTCAGGTGTTTCTCCGCGAAGATGACCATTGCATCCCAGAAGTGGCTGACTGCCTCCTCCCTGTTCTGAACAGAACTGCTGCCCTTGAAATGTGTGACACTGACATCGTGGAGATAGTAGTTGAAATACCCCGTCTTCCTGATGCGCCAGCTGAGGTCTATGTCTTCACCGTACATGAAGAAGGAGGCATCAAACAGTCCTGTTTTATTGAGTGCTTCCCTCCGGATAAGCATGAAGGCGCCGGTGAGTATGTCTGCGCGGCATGTTTCGTTTTCGGGCCTGTTGCCCAGGTAATAGGCATTGAACACTGCCGAACGTGGGAAGAGGCGGCAGAGGCCTGTAAACCTGAACGCCGACGCAAGGGGAGAGGGAAACCCCCTTTTCGACTCGGGAAGGAACCTGCCATGGCCGTCGGTCATGTGTCCTCCTGCTGCCCCGGCATCAGGATGTGTTCTCATGAATTCAAGAGCCCGGGCAATGGCGTCTGGGCCGGTAACGGTATCAGGGTTGAGGATGAGTATAAAATTGCCGGAGGAAGCCAGTATACCCCTGTTACATGCTGCGGCAAAGCCCTCGTTGCGTTCTGAAACAATCAACCTTACCGCCGGGAACTCCTTTCTGACCATTGCTGCGGAGTCATCAGACGAATCATTGTCAACCACCGTGATCTCGTGGACGGTTCCCCGGGCGGAATAAATGACTGACTGCAGCGCATTGCGGAGAAAAGCGCTGACATTGTACGAGACAATTACCACAGAGAGTTCCATCGCGTCAGGCGGTGGCCATTTCCTCCCTTATCACTTCTGCCAGCCTGCGGACACCTTCCAGGGTATCCTGTTCATTGGCATAGGAGAAATTGATACGCATGGTGTTATGGCCTTCGTTATTGCAGTAAAAGACTGACCCGCAGACGAAAGCAACGTTTTTCCGGATTGCCTTTTCAAGCAGGCGGGCAGCATCAAGGGCCGGGGGCAGGGTGACGAACAGGAACAACCCGCCGTCAGGCTCGGTCCATTTTACCCCCTCAGGCATCAGGTCGCGGAAACATTTCAGCATGAAATCGCGCCTGCGGCGGTAGAGTTCTATTGTCTTTTTCAGGTTGAGGTCAAGAAGCCCCTGTTCCATATACCTTGCTACCACCTTCTGCACGAAGGGAGGTGTGCAGAGGTCCGTTGACTGTTTTGCAGTCACAATTTTGTCAATTATCTCCCTGTGACCAGTCATCCATGCCAGTCTGAAGCCCGGTGCGAGAATTTTGGAGAATGTGTTCAGTGTCATCACCCTGCCATGGGTGTCAAGTGATGACATCAGCGGCTCCGGCGTGCCGGCAAAACGGACATCACGGTAGGGACTGTCCTCAACAATCAGCAGATCATGCCTTTCGGCGATGCGGATTATTTCAAGACGGCGTGACCTGGGGAGGGTGACACCGGTAGGATTCTGAAAATCAGGGATTATATAAATGAACTTAAGAGTCTTACCTTCCTTTTTCAGGTCGGTTATTGTCTTCTCAAGCAGGTCTGGCCGCATACCGTGGTCGTCAAGAGGGATTCCCTTCAGCAGCGCGCCATAGTTGGCAAAGGCGTTCAGTCCGCCCAGGTATGAAGGCAGACCGCACAGCACAACGTCACCCGGATTGATGAAAATCTTTCCACAGAGGTCGAGGGCCTGCTGTGAGCCGGTGGTGATCAGCACATTCTCGGGGCAGAGGTCAAGGCCGTCTTTTTTATGACGTTCTGCAAGCAGGGTGCGAAGTCTGATGTCTCCCTCCGTGGTCCCGTACTGAAGCGCATCTTTGCCCTCCAGCTCAAGTACCTCGGCAGTGACTCTCTTTATATCTTCCAGCGGGAAGGAGTCTGGTGAGGGAAGTCCGCCGGCAAAGGAGATCATCTCCGGCCGTTGTGTCAGCTTCAGTATTTCCCTGATTGCTGACTTCTTCATCAGGTGCGATGCATCCGAAAAGAACCTGTCAAATGTGTCTGCCATGAACAATTGATTTGCATCAAATTAAGTAAGATTTTCAGAATAAAAAAATGACCCGGGGCACTGATCTGAAAAAGGTGCTGACGGTTCAGAAGAGCCATGAATGGGATTCACTCACCGGTCAATGAAGGTGAATCCCTCAGCCCTGTGAGGGTATGGAGAATATGCGCCGGTTGACGATTGACTGCCCCAGGGTGATTTCATCGGTATATTCCAGCACGTCGCCTATGGCCACGCCTCGGGCCAGGGTGGTGATCCGGACATCATAACCTGACAACCGTTTGTAGATATAGAAGTTTGTGGTGTCACCCTCCATGGTTGTGCTCAGGGCCAGGATAACCTCCCTGACACTGCCTCCGCGCACCCTCTCTTCAAGGCTGTTGATTGTCAGGTCGGATGGCCCGACGCCGTCAACAGGCGAAATGATTCCACCCAGTACGTGGTAAAGACCCCTGAATTGCCTGGTATTTTCCACTGCCATTATATCCTGAACGCTCTCAACCACACATATAACAGAGCTGTCCCTTGACTGGTCACTGCATATCTCACACATGGGAGTGTCACTGATTCCGTGGCATATGCTGCAGTAACATACATCATCACGCAGCCTGATGACAGTTTCGCCGAAACGGCGAACTTCCCCGCTGTCACGTCTGAGCAGATGCATCACCAGCCTGAAGGCGGTCTTGCGGCCTATTCCCGGCAGTGAAGCGAACTCATTCACTGCCTCTTCGAGCAGCCTGGATGGGAAACGTGATGACATTGTGCGACTTTAGGGCAAAAATAATTCAATATTTGCCGCAAACCTGATGGCAGTGTAATTTTTATCTGCGATCTTTTTAGTATCCTTGCACCTGTGACTTCGAAATTATGACACCTACCCTCATCCTTTTGATTTTCATAGCCTATACGCTGCTGCTGTTTGCCATAACCTTCATTACGGCACGCCGTGCCAACCACCAGTCGTTTTATATAGGCAACAAGGTCTCACCGTGGTTTGTAGTGGCCTACGGGATGATAGGAGCCTCCCTTTCCGGAGTGACCTTCATGTCTGTGCCCGGATGGGTGGGGGAGACGCAGTTTTCCTATATGATGGTTGCTTTCGGATATTTCTTCGGGTACGTGGTCATCGCCCTCATCCTTCTTCCTTTGTATTACCGCCTTAAACTCACCTCCATATACAGCTACCTTGAACAGCGTTTCGGTTTCTGGTCGTACAAGACCGGGGCCGGATTCTTTATTCTTTCGAGAGTTCTCGGAGCCTCGCTCCGCATGTTCCTTGTCATCAATGTGCTCCAGATCTTCGTTTTTGATGCCTGGAACATTCCCTTCTGGGTCAACGTGCTGATATTCATAGCACTGATAATCATTTATACCCTCAAGGGAGGGATCCGTACAATCATCTGGACAGACACACTGCAGACCACATTCATGCTCCTTGCCGTAATACTCTCAGTCTATTACATAAGCCGGGAACTGGGAGAACCGCTGTCCAAACTCATCGGGAACATCTTTGACAGTGATATGTCAAGGATGGTGATTACTGACTGGGATCATCCCCGCCACTTCATAAAGCAGTTTTTCAGTGGCATGTTCATTACGATAACAATGACCGGGCTCGACCAGGAGATGATGCAGAAAAACCTGAGTATCAGGCACCTGAAGGATGCCCAGAAAAACATGTTCACATTCAGCACGATTAACCTTGTCGTTGTGTTCCTGTTCCTGGTTCTCGGAGCATTCCTTGTGTTCTATGCCAGCGCCGAGAATATCACCGTTGCGATGTCAGACGACCTCTTCCCGACAATCGCCTTCCGGTACCTTAGCCCTGCTGCAGGAGTGATTTTCCTGATAGGTCTTATCTCGGCAGCATTTCCGAGTGCAGACGGGGCGCTTACCTCGCTGACCACCTCATTCAGTATTGACTTTCTGGGGCTTGAAAAGAAGACCG
>DAIDJT010000094.1:0-8902 GCA_027451265.1 Bacteroidales bacterium
GGAAGGGTGACGTCATAAGGGAGCTGAAGGAGGCATGTGACAAGTACAATATGAAGTTCGGTGTCTATCTCTCACCATGGGACAGGAATGCGGAGTGTTACGGTGACTCGCCGGCGTACAACCGTTTTTACATGGAACAGCTTACCGAGTTGCTGACATGGTATGGCAAGGTAGATGAGGTATGGTTTGACGGCGCCAACGGCGAAGGGCCTGACGGCCGGCGCCAGGAATATGACTGGCAGGCATACTATGACCTTATCAGGAAGCTGCAGCCCGATGCTGTCACAGCCATTATGGGTGAGGATGTACGGTGGGTAGGCACAGAGAGCGGCTATGGCCGCGAAACCGAATGGAGCGCTACCGTGCTGGCCCCTGGAGGGAAGCCTGAGAGTGTCACAATAAACCAGACGCTGGGGGTAAATGCGATGTCGGAGGACCTTGGCAGCAGCAGCCTGCTGCACAAGGCTGACCATCTCTTCTGGTACCCGGCTGAGGTGGATGTATCAATCAGGCCCGGATGGTTCTGGCATGCTTCCCAGGATTCGCTCGTAAAGGATGTCGCCAAACTGGCTGACATTTACCTGAGCTCCGTAGGCCGCAATGCAGTTCTCCTGCTCAATGTGCCGCCTGACAGCCGCGGGCTTATAACTGACCATGACATACAAAGCCTCCAGGGGCTGAAGGCATGGATTGACAAGCTTTATTCCAAAGATTTCCTCAACGGCTCCAGGCCATACGGACGCGGAGCTTCAAACCTGACCGACGGTGATAACCGCACCTCATGGAGCCCGCGCCGGAAGCAGGTGGCCTCATTCGTACCCGCAATAGCTGCCACCTTCAATGTAGCCATGCTTCAGGAAGACATCAGCAGGGGGCAACGGGTTGAAAAGTTCATCATCGAGGCTCTCTCCGGTACACGGTGGGATACTGTCGCCACCGGCACCACCATCGGCTACAAGCGCCTTATCCGTTTCCCGGAGGTAAAAGCTGACGAAATCAGGCTGACTATAGTCTCATCGCGGGCAACTCCTTATATAAGCACATTCGCCCTTTACCATGCTGAATGAATTGGAACCGTTCTTTCTTTCATGTATCGCTCCGGGAGACGGGGCAGCTTCCTTTCCAGGCAGAATGAATTGGTACGGTTATTGTGGAAAACAGGGTCTGTAAGGGATAACAGGAAAATTGTAAAACTGAAAAATGAAACGTATAATATATCTGATGTTGGTGGCAGTCGCTTTGCTGCCGTCATGCAATCTTGACCCCGGATATACCATGTACTCTGACCTGGTGATTCCAATTGAAGAGCGCAATGTACCAGAGACGGGCGTGGTCAACCAGCCGGTGAACATCTATGTCGCTGCCACTGCATACAACGGATGCTGGTCAAACATCCATTTTTCCCTGGTACAGAAGGACGACCGTCAATATGATATCTGGGCAGCAGCCGACTTCGAATCAGCGGGACAATGCCCTGACGTGACAGTCTCGGCTGATACAATTCTCACCTTTACCCCTACACGTACGGGGGATCATGTCATAAAATTCTGGATGACCCCGGAGGCATATGAAAGGGACACTGTGGTCATAGGCACTGCCCCGGGGAACAGGTAACAGGGCTACTTCACCATCCGCCTCATTGTGCCGGATAGCCAGCTTTTCTGACGTTCCTCCTCTGACCTGTGGAATATCTCCTTGTTTACATACTTGATTGATTCCACCGTGTAAAGGGCACGGGGATTGAACCGGTTGATCTCGTCGAGCACCTCCTTAATCATGCTCCTTCGGGCAATTATATAGATTACTGCAACCTCACCCTCTATTCCCTCTGCCCTGACCGATGTTACGCCGTACCCCTGGTTCCTGAGATCCTCAATCAGGTTTGTGGCATCTTTCCGGGTAATTACCCTTATCATTTCGTGTCCTATTGCAAGCCTTTCCTCAAGATACATCCCCACGAAGTTGCCTGTGGCAAAACCGCCGGCATAGGCAACATAACAGACCCAGTTATTAAGATCCTGCATGATCCTGCTGATGGCAAGCAGCCAGATAAGCACCTCGAAGAAGCCGACCAGCGGAGCAACTTTTCTCATCCCCTTTGTAACGAAAATGATTCTCAGGGTGCCAAGCGAAACGTCAAATATCCTGGCCAGGAATATAAAGAGCGGCAGCAGGAGGTATTTAACAATATCTGAATTAAGGTGTTCCATTACAGTGTCAAACATTTTTGAACTTGCTAAGTTATGACTATTTTTGAAACAGATACCCCAAACCCCTGTCGTGATGAGATCACTGAAAATCATTGTGATAATGCTCTGCCTGAGCCTGGCTCAAACGCTCGCCGGGCAGGACTGTGACACGGTACTGACACTGCTCTTCACCGGTGATATCATGGGGCATGACGGGCAGCTGGCCTCGGCACGCAATGACTCTGACGGCACATATGATTATAAGTCCGTCTTCACTCACATTGCCCCTTTTATTTCAGCCGTCGATGTTGCCACCGGCAATTTCGAGGTAACGCTTGGAGGACCGCCTTACAGGGGTTATCCTGCCTTCAGTTCACCCGATGAGCTGGCGGTGGCGTGCCTTAATGCGGGTTTTGATATCCTGGGTACTGCCAACAATCACTCAGCCGACAGGGGCCCGAAGGGTATCTTTCGTACCGCCAGGGTGCTTGACAGCCTGGGCTTAAGACATACCGGCACATGGGTCAGCCCCGGGGAGCGTGACATTATTTCCCCGCTGATGATCTGCAGAAAATCGATGAGAATAGCATTGCTGGCTTACACTTACGGCACCAACGGGATAGTGGTTCCGCCGCCGGCAACAGTAGCCTATATTGATACTGTGCGTGCTGCAGCTGACATCAGGAGGGCAGAATGGCTTGATGCAGACATGAATGTCATATTCATCCACTGGGGCATTGAGTATGACACCCTTCCATCAGCAGAACAAAAATTGACGGCAGCAGCACTGCGGAGGGCCGGAGCTGACATAATCATCGGCTCCCATCCTCACGTGGTACAACCCGTGACGGCCAGGGCAGACACTGCCGTAATAACAGACCCGGTGGTCTGGTCAATGGGAAACTTCGTTTCAAACCAGCGGACAAGAAGAAGGGACGGAGGGATGATGATCAGGCTTGACATCACTTCCGGCCATGACACCACATACGTCTCAGACGCCGGTTACGTTCTGACATGGGTCTACACCCCGGTGGAAAACGGCAAAGAAAAGTTTTACATCCTCCCCTGCGCTGAATTTGAAAAGAAACCGGAGTTTTTTCAGTCGCCCTCCCAATATGATGCAATGATGCTTTACCTGGCTGATGCGAGGAGGCTGCTTGACACCTATGGTAAAGGATTCAGGGAGATGACCCTTGACGGAGGAAAGTGGACCGGGGTTGAACGCTAGCAGATCCGTCAATATATTTATCTTTATGCAGTATTTTTATCAGTGATGGAGGGTTCAACAATTCTATTGGCAGGCACGGCGGTCACTATCGGGTTCGTTCATACGCTCGTGGGACCTGACCATTACCTGCCGTTTATTGTAATGGGTGAAGCGCGGAAGTGGACCATAAGGAAAACCATGTTCATAACCTTCCTTTGCGGCCTGGGCCATGTGCTCAGCTCGGTGGTTGTGGGACTCATAGGAATTGCCGCGGGGATATCCCTCTCAAAACTGGAATTTCTTGAAGGGTTCAGGGGTAACATTGCAGCCTGGCTTCTGATAGCCTTCGGGCTTGTTTATATGGTGATAAGCCTGCGCAATCTTTACCGCCGGAAAAAGCATGTTCACACGCATACTCATCTTGACGGCACTGCCCATGAGCACCGGCATGACCATCTCAGCGGGCACGCACATGTTCACCTTGCCGGCAGGAAAAACCTCACACCGTGGATCCTTTTCCTGGTTTTTGTGCTTGGACCCTGTGAACCACTGATACCCATCCTCATGTATCCGGCAGCAGAGCACAACATGAGCGGTGTGGTCCTCGTCTCGCTTCTCTTTTCGGCTGTCACCATCGCAACAATGATGTCAGTTGTGCTGGCCTTCAGGCTCGGCCTCAGCCGCATAAACCTGAAGCCACTCGAGCGCTGGGTGAATGTGATTGCCGGTGGCACCATAGCCGTCTCCGGCCTCGCCATTCAGTTTCTCGGTCTCTGAGAACTTTTTTATTAGTAGCTTTGACCAAAATTTATCAGATGAGTTTCGACTATAATACACAAAGAAAAAGAATGTCACTGCCTGAATACGGAAGGAATGTCCAGAAGATGATCGAGCATGTCAAGACCATCAAGGATCCGGAGGAGAGGAACCAGGCAGCCAGGACTATCATTCAGATAATGGGCAACCTGAATCCCAACCTGAGGGAAGTAACTGATTTCAGGCACAAGCTCTGGGATCACATAATGATCATTGCCGATTTTGACCTTGATGTTGATTCTCCGTATCCTGGTCCTGACCGCAAAAAGCTCGACGCCAAACCAAACAGGGTCCCGTATCATAACGGGGAGATAAAATACTCTCACTACGGGCGCATCGTTCCGGCACTGATTGATGCAGCGGCAAAGATGGATGACGGGGAGGAGAAGGATTATCTTATAACACTTATCCTCAACCAGATGAAGAAAGACTACCTGACCTGGAACAAGGCGACGGTGGCTGACGAATTAATCATCAGGGACCTGTCTGATATGTCAGGGAACAGGCTGAAGGTACCTGAAAACTTCAGGATGCCTGATGTCAGGGATCTGCTGGCACAGCCCAAGAGCAAGACTCAGAGCAAGCACCAGGGAAGGCCGCAGGACAAGTATCATAGCAGGCAGGGCAAGCAGAACAAAAAGCCTCATAAGAACGGGTACTAACAAAGTCAACCTTCAGACCATGAGCCTTATCAACATAACCACATATGACGCTCCGCTTCCGGGAGGACATTATTCACAGGCGGTCATTTCGGGCAATATGATCTTTGTCTCCGGTCAGCTGCCCGTAGTTCCACTTACCGGTGACCGTCTGACAGGCGACATCAGCGAACAGACCCTCCAGGCTCTGAAGAATGTGCTCAGCATCGTAAAGGCTGCGGGAGGAGACATAACGACAATAGCCCGTACAACAATTTACACCACTGATGTGAAGTACTGGGAGGAGGTCAACAGGGTATATGCCGATTTCTTTGGGCCGCTGCTTCCGGCCCGGTCAATAATCACAGTGGCAGGGCTGCATCACGGATGCCTGGTCGAGATCGAAGCAGTGGCTTTCACACTTTGAGTTGCCACTTTGTCAGTTTTATCTTTATGGCCGGCATTTTGCTTATGGCCTGTTGTAAATTGTTTTTATCATGGTAAAAAAGAAGAGTCACGAAGAGAGGCATGATGAATCCATGCCTGAAAAGGAAACAACTGATAATAAGACAAATACGGAGAGTGATGCTTCCGGGCAGCAGGCGCCTGAAGGCGAACCCGGAGCAGCAGTGAAGAGCCAGGCTGAAGAAGAACTGCTCGGGAAACTGACAGAAATGCAGGACAGGTACCTGCGTCTGTCGGCAGAATTTGACAATTACAGGAAGAGAACGCTCCGCGAGAAGATAGAGCTTTCCCAGTCGGGAAGCGAGTCAGCCATAAAAAGGCTGCTTCCGGTCATTGATGACATTGACAGGGCCATGATCTCAATGCGCACCAGTGATGACTGCAAAGCGGTAAAGGAAGGCCTTGAGCTGATATACAGCAAGATAAATGAATACCTGATTCAGAACGGCGTGAAGGTGATTGATGCCCTGAACGAACCGTTTAACAGTGATGTCCACGAAGCAGTCACAACTGTTCCGGTTGAAGACGGGAAGCTGAAGGGAGTAGTAATAGATGTTACCCAGAAGGGTTACACCCTAAATGATAAAGTGATCCGCTTCCCGAAGGTGGTGGTGGGTGAATAACTGAATGCTGCTGCATTGATATATGTCGAAAAGAGATTATTACGAAATACTGGGAGTAAGCAAGAGCGCCTCGAAAGATGAGATCAAAAAGGCTTACAGAAAGCAGGCCCTGAAGTTTCATCCTGACAAGAACCCGGGCAACAAGGATGCCGAGGAGAAGTTCAAGGAGGCTGCCGAAGCTTATGAGGTTCTCAGCAATGATGAGAAGAAGGCGCGGTATGACCAGTTCGGGCACGCCGGCATGAACGGAGGCGGTTTCGGAGGCGGTTTCAGCGGTGGCGGTATGACCATGGAAGACATCTTCTCGTCGTTTGGAGATATCTTCGGTGACGCCTTCGGGGGTGCCTTTGGATCGAGGCGGGGAGGCGGCCGTTCGCGCAGCGTAAACAAAGGCTCCAATCTGAGGCTTAAGGTAAAACTCACCCTCGAGGAGTTTGCCCACGGCGCCGAGAAAAGAGTCAAGGTGAACAAGTATGTCACCTGCAATACCTGCCATGGCAGCGGAGCTGCCTCTGACAGTGACGTTACAACATGTACTGTCTGCAAGGGCACCGGGCACACAACCAGGGTCATGAACACAATCCTCGGGCAGATGCAGACCACAGCACCCTGCAACGCCTGCGGTGGCGAAGGCAAGGTCATCACAAAAAAATGCCCCAGGTGCTATGGAGAAGGCATCACCCAGGCAGAGGAGGTCATCCCACTCTCAATACCTGCAGGACTGTCGGCGGGAATGCAGCTTTCAGTCACCGGCAAGGGTAATGCCGCACGCCGTGGCGGCATAAACGGTGACCTGATAGTTGTAATTGAAGAGGAACCGCATGATGAACTCATCCGCGAAGGCAATGACCTTATTTACAATTTGTTTATAAGCATCCCTGACGCAATTCTCGGAGCCAGTGTGGAAGTTCCCACTATCGACGGAAAGGTGCGGATAAAGATAGACCCGGGCACCCAGGGAGGTAAGATACTGAGACTCAGGGGAAAGGGTCTCCCTGATGTGAACGGTTACGGCAAGGGCGACCTGCTGGTGAACGTGAACGTCTGGATCCCGAAGAACCTCTCCAGGGATGAGCTGAGAGCCTTTGAACAATTCAAAAACTCCCCGACATTTACCCCGAAGCCTGACGCAGATGACAAGGGCTTCTTTGACAGGGTGAAGAATTACTTCTCCTGAATGCCGGAAAACAGCATTATTAAAGGTTGATACAGGTTCAAACAAAACGTATCAGCCTTTTTTTATATCTTTGAATTTCCCGGACTGACTATTTCTAATTAATTGTGGAAAGAAAATGATATTATTTGAAGCCAAAGACGTCACGAAACGCTTTGCTACCCAGACTGCACTTGACGGGGTCAGCATCAGCGTTCCCGAACAGAGCATTTACGGCCTCCTGGGGCCGAACGGAGCGGGCAAGACAACCCTGATCCGCATCATCAACCAGATTACAGCTCCTGACAGCGGCACCATATTGCTCAATGGCCGCCCTGTCAGCCCGGATGATGTCAACATCATCGGGTACCTGCCTGAAGAGCGCGGCCTGTACAAGAAGATGAAAGTGGGCGAACAGGCCCTCTACCTGGCACAGCTTAAAGGCCTGAGCCATGCGGAGGCCATGCGCCGGCTGAAATACTGGTTCAAAAAGCTGTCAATCATAGACTGGTGGGACAAGAAGGTTGAGGAACTGTCAAAAGGTATGCAGCAGAAAGTACAGTTCGTCACTACGGTGCTTCACGAACCCAAGCTGCTCATCTTCGACGAGCCCTTCACCGGGTTTGACCCGATAAATGTCAAGCAGATAAAGGACGAGATCCTCTTCCTCCGCGAACGGGGCGCCACAATCATTTTCTCAACCCATAACATGAGTTCAGTTGAGGAACTGTGTGACAATATCACCCTTATCAACAAGGCCCGCACCATCCTCGAGGGCAGCGTGGAGAAGATACGCCATGACTGGGCCGGGAACGAATTCGAGATTTTCTTTGCCGGCAATGTCACACCAGCATCCAACGGACACTTCACGGTAATCTCATCAACATTCGATGAAGGCAGGACAAAGGTGATCATCAAGGCATCCGAGCCAGTCGAAAACAATGCCATTCTCGGTGCCATGACTGCAACCGGACAGGTACTGTCATTCAATCCTGCACTCCCCTCAATGAACGAGATATTCATCAGGGTGGTTGAAACCAAGAACAAGGAAGCTGTAAAAAACTGAGCCATGAACAAAATCGCACTTATCATCCGCAGGGAATACATAACGAGGGTACGTAAGAAGTCTTTCCTGATAATGACTTTCCTGACACCCTTTCTCTTTGCACTTATCTTCATCATCCCGGCGCTGGTGATGTCAAATGAGGACAAGGACTTCAAGAAGATTGCAGTGATAGAGGACGGGTCAGACCTTTTCACCAATGTGATTCCTGACACCAAGGACACTGATTTCGAATACCTTGAAGGGGTAAAGCTCAATGATATAAAAAACAATTTCACCGAAATGGGTTACTACGGGGTCCTTTATATTTCACCCGACATTGTTGCCAACCCTGATGCCATTCAGCTCATCTCACGCAAGCAACCCCCTATCGGTCTTCTTGATCATATCTCAGGCTCGCTTGAGAAGGAGATTGAGAGGCAGAAGCTGCTGGCCTACAATATTGAGAACCTTGATGAGATCCTGAGCACAATAAACACAAGCGTCAGGATACAGACAATAAAGATGGACGAAACGGGCAGCGCCCGTGAGACCAGCACCGGCATTGCCATGGCACTGGCTTACATTGGCGGGTTCCTTATGTACATGCTGGTATTCATGTTTGGTTCAATGGTCATGCGTGGTGTGATTGAAGAGAAGACCAACCGCATTGTGGAGGTGATAGTATCATCCGTCAAGCCCGTGCAACTCATGCTTGGCAAGATCATCGGGGTAGCACTTGTTGGGCTGACCCAGTTTGCCCTGTGGA
>DAIDJT010000094.1:8912-9231 GCA_027451265.1 Bacteroidales bacterium
TAATGGTTGTCAAAACCAACCTTCTGCCGGAAGGTGCCATGGAACAGCTCCAGCAACTGCCACAGAGCTTCGCCGAAGCCGACCAGGCTACGGCAGCAGGAACAACATCAACCACCATGACAGCAGACCAGCTCACCGAGTTTCAGCAGATCTTCGCCGGTGCGCTGAGCATGCCATGGGGGCTGATCATCTTCAGTTTCGTTTTTTACTTCCTTACCGGATACCTTCTGTATGCCTCACTTTTTGCAGCAATAGGCTCAGCCGTTGACAATGAAACAGAGACTCAGCAATTCATGATGCCGGTCACCATCCCCATCAT
>DAIDJT010000095.1 GCA_027451265.1 Bacteroidales bacterium
TTCTCAAACTTGTCCATACTCTGCTGGTTGAGGATGATGGCTGTGTCAAAGCTCCTGAGTATGGGGGAACTGATGCGCTCATCGCTGAGTATCACGTTGACGTTGGCGGTGCCACCCCTCATCTCGGGGCCGTACGAGGGCATCCAGCTCACCTCCATATCCTGCATCATGCCTGAATAGGCCATTATCTTTCCCATTGAGAGAACACCCTGTCCGCCAAAACCTGCAATTATAATTTCTTCTGTCATGATCTGTTGATTGAATTCATTTTACACTGCTGCCGGTAACAAAAATCTCCTGCAAATTCTGAACAGGGCATTATTCGGCCGGCACCTTAATGTCTCCAAGGGGATAATACGGGAACATGTTCTCTTCCATCCATTTGTTTGACTCAACAGGTGTCATCTTCCATCCCGAGGGGCAGTTTGAGACAACCTCGATGAAGCATGTGCCCCTGTTTTCATTCTGATACTGAACTGCTTTCTTGAGTGCCTTTTTGAATTTGCGTACTCCGCCGGCTGTGTTGACGCTCTGGCGGGTCACATAGCAGGTACCGGGCAACAGCGCCACGATATCGGCCATCTTGATTGGAGAACCCATCCTTGAAACATCGCGTCCGTAGGGTGAGGTAGACGATTTCATCCCGGGCAGGGTTGTGGGTGCCATCTGGCCTCCGGTCATCCCGTAGATGCCGTTGTTGATGAAGATGATCAGGATGTTTTCTCCCCTGTTGCATGTGTGTATTGTCTCAGCTGTGCCGATGGCTGCAAGGTCACCGTCGCCCTGGTAGGTGAAGACGAACTTGTCAGGCATAAGCCTCTTGACTGCCGTTGCCAGTGCCGGGGCTCTTCCGTGTGCCGCCTCCTGGAAATCGACATCAATATAGTTGTACATCAGCACTGAGCATCCGACGGGAGTGATCCCCACGGTTCTTTCCTGGAGGTTCTCCTCCTCCAGGACCTCGGCCAGCACATTGTGCGCGGTACCGTGTCCGCAGCCCGGGCAATAGTGCATGACATTATCGGTCATCAGCCTCGACTTCCTGTAAGTCAGGTTTTCGGGCTTGATTATATCATTGAATGTTATTTCTGCCATCTCTCTTATCCTTTAATGAATGATTTCAGGTTTTCCACCACCTCTTCGGGTGTTGCGATCATGCCACCCATCCTTCCGTAGTGGCTGACTCTTGTTTTCCCGTTTACGGAGAGCATCACGTCTTCAACCATCTGGCCGGCGCTCATCTCAACAGCCAGCATGCCCTTCATCCTGCCGGCGAGTTCATTGAGTCTCTTTTTCGGGAAGGGGAAGAGGGTTATCAGCCTCAGCAGCCCGGCTTTGATGCCTTCGGCCCTGGCCAATTGCAGTGCTTTCTGGCACAGCCTTGCGCTGGAGCCGTATGCTACAAAGAGATACTCGGCATCTTCTGTCATGAACTCCTCAAAGCGTACCTCCTTCTCCTCCATTTCGCGATACTTTGCAATCAGCTTCAGGTTGAACCTTTCCTGGCGTTCCGGGTCTAGGTCAAGCGATGTGATGATATTTCTCGGGCGGGAGGCCGGTTTGCCGGTGGTTGCCCATGGAAAGATTTCTTCCGATCTCTTCTTCTGCGGTTTGAGCCAGACCTTCTCCATCATCTGCCCGATGGCGCCGTCAGAGAGAATCATCACCGGGTTCCTGTATTTGAATGCCAGGTCGAAACCGAGTTCGACGAAGTCAGCCATTTCCTGGACTGATGCAGGTGCAAGGACCAGCAGGTGATAGTCGCCGTGTCCGCCACCCTTGGTAGCCTGGAAGTAGTCGCTCTGGGCTGGCTGGATTGTACCAAGACCCGGGCCGCCGCGCACCACGTTGACAATAAGGCAGGGCAGTTCGGCACCTGCAATGTAAGTTATTCCCTCCTGCTTGAGGCTTATGCCGGGGGAGGATGATGAGGTCATCACCTTTTTCCCGCACGCGGCACCGCCATAGACCATATTGATGGCAGCCACCTCGCTCTCCGCCTGGAGCACCACCATCCCGGTGGTTTCCTGGGGATTGGCCTCCATAAGATATTCAAGTATCTCGCTCTGCGGAGTGATAGGATACCCGAAATAACCGTCGGCACCGGTCCGTATCGCCGCCTCGGCGATAGCTTCGTTGCCCTTCATCAGTCTCAGTTCCTTTTCCATTAATGTATATTGTTTCTTTTCGTTATCCGATTTTTACTTTGTAGACGGTAATCACGCCGTCAGGACACACAACCGCACAGTTTGAGCAACCGATGCATGTCTCAGGGTTGGCTGCATAACTGAAATGGTATCCCTTTGAATTAACCTCTGTTGCAAGTGCCAGCGTCTGGGTAGGGCATGTTACCACGCACACCTCGCAACCCTTGCACCGCTCACGGTCAACAACAACTGCTCCTTTTATTTTTGCCATATCTTTTGAATTTTATTCCCTGTTTAAAAGTATGAATTATTTATTCACCGGGTTGTTTTCACTGAATAGTTCAAGTCGCTCCTCCAGCAGCGGAAACTGGCTTTTTCGCACCTGCGAGACACAGGCCCTGAGGCCCTCATGCCTCTCGCTGCCGCATATATTCAGTGTAATTGCAGCGATGCCATATGCAAGAAGCTCCTGCAGCAGCTCTCCCCCGCTCATTCCCGGGTAGGAGATTGTGAAATAGAATCCGTCTGCAACCGGTCTGTCGATGTCCATGTCGTAAACGATTTTAAACCCGTTCCTTGTGAACATCTCCTTCATTTTTGCGGCCTTGTCTCCGTAAGCCCGGGTGTTGTCGACAAAATTATAAAGACCTTCATTAACTGCCTTGAGTATGGCAGTAAAACCGTATTGCACCGAGTGGGTTACTCCGGAGGAGAGGGCATATAAAGCGCCGAAGATCATCGCCCTGCCGAAGATGTCAGTAGTATAGTAGCGAAGCAGGTCCGGATAACGCCGGTTATAGAGATGGTCGGACATTACAAGGAGGCCTATTCTCTGGCCGGCATAACTGAATATCTTTGAACTGGATATCAGAAGGATATAGTCGTCGCAGTATTTTGCCACCGTAGGCTGGAAAGGTGGCTCACCGGGAACGGAGTAGTTCTCGCGGAAATCCATACCGAAGTAGGCCAGGTCCTCAATTACGATTGCATCATATTTCCGGGCGAGGGTACCGATGGTACGAAGCTCATCGTCAGTCAAACAGATCCATGACGGGTTATTGGGGTTGGAATACAGGATTGTTGAAACCTTTCCGCATTCAAGGATGGATTCAAGTTTTGGACCCAGTTTCTCACCACGGTAGTTGTAAACGTCAAATGATCTGAAGTCCTGGCCGAGAATTCGTGTCTGGGTTTTCTGCACCGGGAACCCCGGATCGATGAACAGGGTTCCCTCCTTGGTGTGGTCATTCCGGTTTGCGACCATGAAGCTTGCCATACCGCCCATCATTGCTCCGCCGGTTGGGACGCAGCATTCCGGTTTCACCTCAACATCAAGGAAATTCTTAACGAATTTTGATGCTTCCGTCTTCATCTCCGGCAGGCCTTCGATGTCAGGATATTCTGAGGCTACGCCGTGTCTCAGGGCTTCTATCTCGGCCCGGACACCCACCTCTGCCGAGGGGAGTCCGGGGACGCCCATCTCCATGCGGATGAATTCCACTCCGGTCTCGCGGCGCAACACGTTCACCAGCTTGACTATCTCCCTGATGCTTGCATAGCCCAGGTTGGTAATCCCGCTGGACACTATGGCATTGCTTACTGTTTGACGATTAATGGGGGTATTTTTCATAAATTTTTCATTTAGCGCCCTCATTTGTGGCCCTAAGATAAAAATTTATAAGGGAACGATTGCTGCTATTTGTCATATTTGAATTTGTGAGTTGCGATTTGCGATTGCCGAGTCGGGTTGCCGATTTTAAAGCCTTCGATTCGCAATTCGCAATTCGCAAATCTCAACTCCTCTTGCCTGCCGCTAACGCCAGAATCACTCCCAGAAGGGTGCTGTAGAGAGCGGCGACGAGCATTCTGAACTCTTCCGGCAGCAGAAAGTTGACCGTCTGAGCCGGTATCCAGAAAAGGGGGATGCTCTTTTTCAGCACAATACCCCACATGCTGTTCCAGTCAATCAATGCCAGCAGCCTTTTGACATCGGGTAGCGTCAGCAGCTTGCGCCTGTCGCCTGCAGCAGCGGCAATATGAAGATCACTGACACGGTGGGTTACCATAAGAACCGGAGCATAAAAGATATTCAGGAATGTGCTGATTGCAAAGGCGAGGAGCACCCTGGCACCTGTAACCGGGCCGGCCATGACGGCTGCCGGGTTGTCCATGCCCAGGTGTTCCATTATCAGCGGTGTGCCGCCGCCAAATATCATGAAGGCAGCCTTGACGGTCATACCCAGAAATCCCCAGATGACAGCCCGGTACAGCAGGGCAAAACCCTGCGGCAGGTAGATGCCTGTCCTGATCCTGCTGCCCAGCATCTCGCCCATGGTAGCAAGGATCGCAAACTTTATGAAGCTGGCAGTAAATGCCAGGTCGGTACTGAACCACACAAAAAATTCATAGAGCCCGCTCGACAGGAAAAACGGAATAAATAATCCGGTAAAGACGATGATGAAAATGATGTCAGAACGCTTCATATGGATTTACGAATTTCGATGTGCGAATTGCGATTTGAGATTTGAGAGTTGCGAGATGCGATTTTATTTTCCGGACTGATTGACTGCAGGACCGCAAGACCGCAGGACCGCAAGACCGCAAGACTGCAGGACCGCAAGACCGCAGGACCGCAGGACCGCAAGACCGCAGGACCGCAAGACCGCAGGACCTTCATACCTTCGGACCTTCAGCCTGAATCTTGATGCGTGCATCCACAGCTACTATTTTATCAGGAGTGCCAATCAGCGGGTTGATGTCCATTTCGGCTATCTCCGGGGCGGCGGCAAGGAGACCGGACAGGGATGTGATCACCCTGGCAAATGCCTCTTCGTTGACACCTGCGGAACCGCGTACACCCTTTATAATCTTATAAGATTTCAGTGATTTTATCATTGACCTGGCCTCCTGATCAGAAACTGGCACAAGTGCAGTTGCCACATCCTTAAATACCTCAATAAAGATTCCTCCCATTCCGGCCATCACCAGGTGGCCGAACCGGCCCTCGCCGGTGGCACCGCAGAAGAGCTCGCGACCGCTGATCATCTTTTGTATCAGTATGCCTGTAACCTCCGGCAGAGCAATCATCCTGGCATATTCTTCCCTGACCCTCTCCTCAGTGCCAATATTCAGTGCAACGCCACCAACATCCGATTTATGAACCGGGCCTACAACCTTCATTACCACAGGGTAACCCATTGCTGCAGCAGCTCTCACGGCTGCTGTGGAAGAGGTGACAACACTCTCGGGCACTGTCTCGATACCGGCAGCCCTTAACAGTATTCCGACTTTTTCAGGCGGCAGGTATCCCTCTCCGGCTCCTTCGATGATCTCCCTGATCACCCTGATAACTGTCTGTGAAGTTATGGTATGCAAATCAGGCAGCCCGGTAGTGGCATTATCCCTGCTCACCGGCACGGCAGGTGCCGGGGTTGAATTGACCCTGCAGAGAGCCCTCCCGAAGAGTACCTCGTCAGTGAAGATGGCATTGCCCCTGGCAATGAAATCAGCTATCTCCCTCTTCACGTTGATGACCGAAGGCATGACGGGATAAACCGGCTTTTTGCAGCTGCGAATCTTCTCGTGAAGAAGGTTATAAACATCATCCACAGGGAACAGTCCCGGACTGCCGAAGATGACTGCCATGGCATCCACCTCGTCAAAATCGTTCTCACATGCGTCAATTATATGTCCGAGTTGTTCGGCAGTGCCCGTGGCCAGGAAATCAACCGGGTTTGACACTGATGATCCCGGGAAGAGTTTTTCCAGGAGCCTCCCTGCCGCCGGTCCGGAGAGGCGGGGTATCTCCATCCCGCCCTCGCTGAGGGCATCGGTCAGCATCACAGCAGGGCCTCCGGCATGTGTTACTATAGCAATTCTCTTTCCTTTAAGCGGTTTATATGTAAACAGTGCAGCCACTGTAGCCAGGTCAGTTCGGCTGTAGCACCTTACAATACCAGCCTTTCTCAAAAGCGCATCCACTGCTGTATCGGGTGAAGCCATCGCTCCCGTGTGTGATGATGCGGCCCTGGAGCCCGCCTCTGATGAACCTGCCTTGATGGCAGCAATCCTGCACCCCTTCCTGATAAGTGATGATGAGTGCCTGAGGAAACGCTGCGGGTCGGCGATGTTCTCAATATACAGCAGTTTGATCCATGAGCTGGTCAGCGGATCAAATGTAATATCAAGATGTTCCAGCACATCCTCCACACCGGTCTGGGCGCTGTTGCCGACCGACCAGACGCTGGAGAAGGGAAGTCCCCCGGTAATGGCCGTTTCAAGAATAAAAACAGCCGTCGCCCCCGAGCCGGAAATGAAGTCAATGCCCTGGGGCGAGAGCCTGGGTATGGGCTCCGTAAATACCCCGTGATAAATATTGTTGAGGAAGCCAATGCAATTGGGGCCAATGAGGGTACCCCCGGTACTGTTTATAATATCAACAATCTCCTTTTCCAGGGCAGATCCCTCCTCATTCTCCTCGCTGAATCCTGCAGAAAGAATAATGAATCCGCCTGTGCCCTTCTCTGTTGCCAGCGTCCTGACAATTCCCGGGCAATAGCGGGCAGCAACGGCAATCACCGCCAGGTCTGTACGGGGAACCAGTGACACATCGGCATATGCTGTCAGTCCCTGGACAACAGTCGCTTTGGGATTTACAACATAAATGCTGCCGGGGAAATCGCCGCTCAACAGGTTTTTGAGCACCTTGCCTCCAGCCTTGGTGACGTCGTCTGATCCGCCAACAACGACTATACTTTTAGGATTCAGTAATTTAGCATTGATCATAATCGGGGTATCTGATACGGGAAAGGTAGAAACATTTTGATATTTACCAAATGATATGTTGTACATGTTGTACAAATCACATTAGGTTGCCGGTATGCTGCAGAATAGTATATTTATGACGGGCAATTTCATCAGTCCGACTATTTTTGTGTCATTCCGGGTTGGCAGGAACGACTTCATTCATGAAATGACCGGTTGTTGCCACTGCCTGACTGATTCTGTTCCACACCGTGGCATCAGACCTGGATGACCAGTTTTGTTAAATTGTAACTATTTGTATTATGAAAACCTCCTTCCGATTCGTCTCAGCCGTTCTGACGGTACTTTTACTGAATCTTTCCCTTTTTCTCTTTTCACAACAACCCGAAAAGGAAATTGATCCTGACGGGCCCGGCTACGCCGAAAACTGTACCAGCATTATGGTTGGCAGGCTGGCCTCCGCCGACGGCTCTGTGATGACTTCGCACACCTGCGACGGAAGGTACCGCACCTGGCTCGAGGTTGTTCCGGCAATGAAGTTTGAACGTGACACTGTCCATCCGGTATATTGGGGAACCATGTTCACCGAGGAGGCATGGGACATGACCAACGTGACACGCAAGGGTGAGATCCCGGAGGTGAAATCTACATACGCGTACCTGAACACCGCCTATCCCTGTCTTAATGAGAAGCAGCTCGCCATCGGCGAAACGACCATTTACGGAAAGAGGGAGCTGATCAACCAGGAAGGACTTTTCCTCATAGAGGAGCTTGAAAGGATAGCTCTGCAGCGTTGCATCACGGCACGCCAGGCGATAGCCCTTATAGGCTCACTGGCAGAGCAGTACGGATACGGTGACATGGCAGAGTGCATAACCATAGCCGACCCGCGCGAGGTTTGGCAGCTCGAGATTGCAGGCTCGGGGCCTGGCAAGCCATCAGCATTGTGGGTGGCACAGAGGATACCTGATGACCACATCGGCGTTGCTGCAAATATCCCCAGAATCTCAGACGTCAATTTTAAAGACTCCGATCACTTCATGACTTCAACAGATCTGCGTAAAAAAGCAAAGGATCTTGGTTACTGGGATGGGAAGGAACCGTTCAAATTCTATAAGGTGATCGGTACCGGCAAACCTTATGCAATACGTGAGTTCTACATACTGAACAAACTCGCACCCGGCCTGAACCTGTCAATGGAGATGGAAGAACTTCCCTTCTCGGTAAAGGCTGACAAAAAGCTCTCAGTCAGTGATGTGATGGCACTCTTCCGCGAGACCTACGAGGGGACACCCTATGATATGACGAAGAACCTGATGGTCACAGTAAAGAGAAGAGACAAAGATGGAAATGAGGTAACTGAAACCGTGAAGTCGCCTGCCGTCAATAACTGGATGAATAATGACATCCGCACCCTGATTAATGAGCTCAGGCCCGGCACCATTGACAGGCAGCGTACCATTGCCATCGCAGGCTGCTCCTACTCACACGTGATACAGTGCCCGTCATGGCTGCCTGATGAGGTGGGCGCCGTGGCATGGTTCTCATTTGACAACCCCGGTCAGAGTCCGCGCATACCCATTTTCTCAGGCACTATGGCACTGCCGCAGAGCTTCCGCATATGCGGGCAGCACCGCTACCGCGATGACGCAGCTATCTGGTCATTCCGTGAAGCCAACAGGCTCTCAGCCGTGAACTGGGAGAGGGGACGCAGGCTGATTGAACCGGCCGTGGCCGACATGGAGCAGAAAGCGCTGACAGAACTTCCCGCACTGGAGGAAAGAGTCAAAATGATGGTTAAGGAAGGCAAAAACGATGAAGCCAGGAAGGCCGTAACCGAATATACAAACGCGTTTGCTTATGGTGCCATGAGCAGATGGCAGGAATTGAAGGCAGAACTCTGGCAGATGTTTGGCAGAGGATTCTGATTTAAATGTTCCCGGGGCTGAACTTATGGGCAGCCGGTTTGTTAATGTTAAACGATTCACGCAAACAATGAGCTTGGGCATTGCAGCACTTCTTGACAAAACGGAACATGACAGGGATGATATTCTTGCCATGCTGCAGTGCACAGAGGAAGAGTCTCCCCTTTTATACCGCAAGGCGGCATCAGTAAGAGACCGCTATGTGGGGAACCATGTTTACCTGCGCGGATTAATTGAATATTCAAACATCTGCGGCAAGAACTGCCTGTATTGCGGTGTCAGACGTGACAATACGCAGGTGGAAAGGTACACGCTGACGCGCGAAGAGGTGCTGGATGCTTCAATGACTGCATACAGGCTCAACCTTGG
>DAIDJT010000096.1 GCA_027451265.1 Bacteroidales bacterium
CTCATTTGCGGATCGGTGCTGACCTTCGAGCATTTTACTGACATGAAGCGGTACGGCTTTGACAAGGTGATAATGCTTGCCGGCGGCATCGGCCTCGGGAAGAAGGCCGACAGCACCAAGGATGCACCCGAAAAGGGCGATGTTATTGTCCTTCTCGGTGGCGACAATTACAGGATTGGAATGGGCGGCGGAGCGGTTTCATCAGTGGATACCGGAGCCTATGACAGCACCATAGAGCTGAATGCAGTGCAACGCGCCAACCCGGAGATGCAGAAGAGAGTTTACAATGCCCTCAGGGCCATGGCCGAAAGCGACCATAACCCGGTGATATCACTCCATGACCATGGTGCCGGCGGGCACCTCAACTGTCTCTCGGAACTGGTCGAGGCCACGGGCGGCACCATTGACATCAGCAAGCTGCCGGTAGGTGACCCCACCCTCTCGGCAAGAGAGATAATAGGCAACGAATCACAGGAACGGATGGGGCTGGTCATCGGCAGGGCGGATGTTGACATGCTCACTTCAGTGGCGCAACGCGAACGGGCTCCTATCTACATTATCGGCGAGGTCACCGGTGACAACCAGTTCACATTCCGTAACACCGTCAACGGCGAGAAACCCATTGACCTGCAGCTGAGTGACTTCTTCGGAAAGCCTCCGCGGACGGTGATGAATGATACCACCCTGAAGAGCCTTGCGGCAGATATCTCATATGACCCGGCTGACCCGGCCAGGTACCTTGATGCAGTGCTTCAGCTCGAAGAGGTGGCATGCAAGGACTGGCTGACAAATAAGGTTGACCGCTCGGTCACAGGCAGAATCGCCATGCAGCAGTGCGCCGGTGAGCTTCAGCTCCCGCTGAATAACCTCGGAGCAATTACCCTCGATTACCGGGGTATGAACGGTATGGCCACCGCACTGGGTCATGCTCCTGCAGCAGGACTTGTCAGCGCTGCCGCCGGCTCCGTCCTCTCAATTGCCGAGGCACTCACAAATATTGTCTGGGCCCCCATGCCTGACGGATTGAAAAGCGTTTCATTGTCAGCCAACTGGATGTGGCCCTGCAAAAATCCCGGCGAGGATGCAAGACTCTACGAGGCGGTACAGGCAGCCAGCGACTTCGCGGTAGCTCTTGGCATAAATATCCCCACAGGCAAGGACAGCCTCTCAATGACACAAAAGTACCCTGACGGAACAGTCTACAGTCCGGGTACTGTTATCATTACGGCTGCTGCCGGTGTAGAGGATGTAAGGCTTATCGCCGGCCCTGTGACACGCAATGATTCATCAACTTCGCTTTTCTGGATTGACCTGAGCGGCATGAGGCATGAACTGGGCGGTTCAGCATTCAGCCAGACCCTTGGCAGCCTGGGAACCACGGCACCAGGGGTTGCAGACCCGGAATATTTCGCAGCCACATTCGAAGCCCTGCAACTGCTTGTCAGGGAGGGCGGGATCATCGCTGGTCATGATATATCAGCCGGAGGAATGATCATCACACTCCTTGAGATGTGTTTTGCCAACCGGGAGGGAGGATTGACCCTGAACCTTACCGAGATTGGTGAAAGTGATACCGTGAGGCTGTTATTCAGCCAGAATCCCGGTGTGATCATCCAGGTGAGCGATGAGTCAGATACGGAGGAATTCCTCTGCGAGAGAGGGATACGTTTCGCTTCCATCGGCCATCCCATAAGGGAGAGAAAGCTGTCAGTGGTTAACGGCAACAGCCATTTTGAATTTGACATCGACCGCTGCCGCTCACTCTGGTACAGGAGCTCATACCTTCTTGACCGCAGGCAATGCGGGACAGAACTTGCAAAGGAGAGATTTGAAAACCATGGCAGCAAGGCGCATCATTTTGACCTGAAAAACTTTACCGGCAATTTCAAGACACTGGGAATCACTCCTGAACGCAAGGCAAAGACCGGGACCAGGGCAGCAATCATCAGGGAAAAAGGGGTGAATGGTGACCGTGAGATGGCATATGCACTATGGCTGGCGGGATTTGACGTCAGGGACGTACACATGACCGACCTCATATCAGGCCGTGAGACTCTGGAAGATCTTAATATGATAGTATTTGTCGGTGGCTTTTCCAACTCTGACGTACTGGGTTCAGCCAAAGGATGGGCGGGCGCTTTCCGCTATAACGAGAAGGCGCGGCTGGCCCTTGAGAAATTTTACGGGAGAGATGACACCCTCTCCCTGGGTGTTTGCAATGGCTGTCAGCTCATGGCGGAACTCGGTCTCATAGTGCCGGAAAACGCCGGTATGCCACGCCTGGAACGGAATGCCTCACATAAGTTTGAATCGGACTTCCTGGGAGTGAAGATAACCAGCGGAAAATCAGTTATGCTCACAGGCCTGGAGGGCATGGAACTTGGCATCTGGGTGGCACACGGCGAAGGAAGATTCATTCTTCCAGAACCTGAGGAGAATTACAACGTGGTGATGAAATACAGCAGTAGCCATTACCCTGCCAACCCCAATGGTTCAATGTATGATGTGGCAGGTATCTGTTCAGCCGACGGCCGTCATCTTGCAATGATGCCCCATCTTGAGAGATCATTCTTCCCCTGGCAGTGCGCATACTACCCCGCTGAAAGACGAAATGATGACATAACGCCCTGGATGCAGGCATTTGTCAACGCCAGGAAATGGGTCAGGGGAAAAATCAAATGATGCGGAAACGCCTATGGTGCCCGGAAAATAACTAGTTTACTTTAGGCTTCATTATCAGCGAGTTGATAAGGGTTTGCTTATCAATGCCGAGCTGTGACAGATCAGATGAATGAGGCTCAACCCTGTCACTGATAACCTGTACCTGGTATTCTCCCGGTTTTGAAAAGAAAACTGAACCCATATGGGAGTCAGCCCGGTACCAGGGCATTGTGATACTTTTGTCTTCAGTCACAACCCGGTCACGGACAGGCTTCTTCACAATCTTGGTATCACCGGCTGTAATAATCACATCACCTTCAAAATGAAGCTGTAAAGTATCCAGGGTCAGGCTTGAAAGCCATACATCCCACCGGCCCGGTTTGTCAACTTTGAAAACCCATTCGGCAGTGTTGTACTGTGGTTTGTCCTCTACCTCCAATAGCTGTGCCTCCTCAATCTTCAGAACTATCGCTTCACCGTTGGCTTTGGCGCCACCTTTCCCCTCATTTCCGTTATTGCCATCACGCTTGCATGAGGCAAGAGCAATGACTGTTGCAACAGCCAAAACTACCGCAGTATTAAATTTCACTTTCATTCTACTACCAATATTTTTACTTTTATTGTTACCGTCAAAAACTATTCCAGAGTTATTCTGAAATTTTATGGCGCCAAAGTAAATGCAAATTTCTGGAATACGAAGCGTCAAGCTTTCAAATAATTGCGACCTCTCAAGAAATTTTTCAACCGTTGCTTACCGCCCTGGCTGCTCTCCTTGGCGGCCTGGTTTTTGCCTTCGCTGCCCGCGGAGCAGGAAGGGCAGCCGCTACCAGCTCGGCTATATCGCTTACTTTGGTTTCAGCAACCTGGGCGAAAGTCTTTTTGCAAAGCGGACAGGCAGTAATGAGTTCATCCGGTGACCCCAGTGTGAGTGTACGGGCCGCATCGGCGGCTATCATTGCTCTTTTACCTGATGAAAGAGTCAGGTTACCCAGGCTGCCTCCGCAACAGAGTGACATGTTACTCTCCTGTGAAGATGTCTGCAGCTCAGCCACATAGCTGATCACCGCCCTGGGTTCTTCAAAGATGCCTGACCCGCGGCCCAGTTCGCAAGGGTCATGATACACTACCTTTTTGTGAAGGTAACCCAGACGTAAGGAACCTTCCTCAATAAGCAGGTTTATGAACTCCGAGTGATGCATCACCCTGGCTTCCAGGTAATAGCTCTCCCTGAACACCTTGTAGCATATGGGGCATGAAGTAACCAGAATCTGCGCTCCTGACTTCCAGATCATGTCTGAGTTATGGTTTATCAGCTCCCGTGCCTCCCTGTCCCTTCCGGCAAGCATCAGCGGTCTTCCGCAGCAGACCCCTCCGTTTTCATCCATGAACCTGTACCTGACCCCGGCACTGTCCATGATCTTTTTCATGGCGACAATCACTGAAGGAGTGAGATGTGTCATGCAGCCGGCAAAGAAGAGAACGTCAGCCCTTTCAGGTTCCTCCCTGACAAGGTAACCGTAGGCCTGTGTCAGGATCTTCTCCGTGCTTCCTCTCTTTCGCGAAAGCGAATACTTCTCGGGCAGCTTCATTATCCTGTCACTCCTCTCCCCCTGTCTACGCTCTATCAGCCTCATCGGGCCAAGCTCAATGCCCACCGGGCAAACCTCCTCACACCTGCCGCACATAAGACAATTGGCGGTTATGGCCGCAATATCACGGTCATTCCTCAGCCCCTTTATGAAATAAGCAGACTGGATATCATGTATCCCTGCGGCCGAGCTCATCTGGCACACGCTGATGCATACCCCGCATGATGAGCAGGCATGAGTCTGCACTTCGGTATATGACGAATGCCTGTCGCCGGTTGTAATTCCGGAGTTGCGCATGAAGATCAGGAAAAGCTCCACGGGTATGTGGAAGTACCTTGAAACCGGCAGAAGGATAAAGAACGTTCCCAGCGAAAGGGAATAAAGCCACCAGAACCATGGTGCCATCTCTGCCGCCGGCAGGAAAGATGCCAGTGCATTGCCAAGGTTCCCCGTCAGGAAACTGCCGCTGCCGTAAGCACCGCAGGTGAAGCTCTCCGCCAGCAGTCTCGACGGGAATATCAGCCAGAGACTGATGAGGGCAATACGGTCCGTCCAGGTATGTTTCGTGGTTTTCTTCATCCCCATCATCCGTGGGATGAACCTCTTGATAATCGCGAGGAGAAGGCCCGATAAAATAAATGCCAGCAACAGATCCATCCAGAAGCTGAATATTCTTGCGAACCCTTCGGCCCCGTGCTCCGGGTTGAACCAGCGGAAAAAGATGGCGTGTGACGGAGGGTTGAGGTGCTTCTCGCTGAAGAAGTCGGCCTCGATTGTGCCGAAGACAATCAGCAGGAACCAGCCGAAAGCCAGGCTCATGTGCATATACCCCAGAACAGGATTCTTACTGAATATTTTACGGTGCAGGAGGCTCTCCGAAAATATCTCTCTCAGGCTGTCCATGAACGGTTTCCCGAAGAAACCTCTCTGCAGACGCAGCTTGTCTGGCCGGGAGAGATCGCGGAACCAGACAGTGCTCCGCACCACGCTGTATATCAATATGAAATACAGCCCCAGGTTGAACGGTAATGTAAACAGTTCAGAGTTCATTCCGTTCCAGTTTTCTTATTGCCTCAGCGGCTAGTGACACAACATTCCGGGTGTTCACCCCGCGGGGGCATACCAGCAGGCACTTGCCGCAGAGCATGCAGCGGGTCACCTCTTCACGCAGTGGCTCAATTTCACCCCTCCTGATATAGGTATTCATCCGCCTGAGATTGAATGAGGTATGTTGCCCGGCAGTACATGTTGCGGCACATCCGCCGCAGGCAAAACAGAGAGTGAAGCTCGGTTCCCTGAGGGTGATATATTCCCTCACCTTCCTGTCAGAAGTGTCATAATCAATCAGCCTGCTGGGGTTGATGACGAAACCGAACCTGTTTGCCTGTCCTGCGCTCATCTGCCGTTGAGGTATCTTACCGTTTCTGCAACCGCCGCCCTGGCGTGCGAGATGGTATCGGTGATATTCATGGGAGCGGTGCATGTCCCGGCATAGAAGACTCCCTTTATTCCGCTGAGGTTGTTTCCGTAGTGGTGGTCAGTGGTTTCGAGGAAACGGTTGATGCCTCTCTTCATCCCCGAAGCCTCGGCCAGCTTCATTCCTGACGCAGCCATTTCCATTCCTGCCATCAGTACCATAATGTCGAGCTCCATCTTCAGGGGTCTGCCTGCAAGGGTATCCTCCACCTTGATCACCAGCCTGTTGTTTATGTTGACGGAGGCCTCTGAGACCTTTCCCCTGATGAAGTTGACGTTGTAAAACTCCTGTGACTCACGGTAAAGCTCCTCGTAGTACGGGCCGTACATACGCATGTCCATATAGAAACAGAATACCTCACACGATGGAAGCATTTTTCTGATCTCTATTGCCTGTTTGACGGCTGTCACACAGCACACCTTGGAGCAGTGGTTGTTATTGACCTTCTCATCACGTGAGCCCACGCAATGTATGAGCCCGATGCGCGATGGCACGGTGCCGTCTGCTTTTGCCACACGGCCCCTGTTGAACATCACTTCCAGCTCTGCGGAGGTGATTACATTGTCATAGATACCGTAACCGTACTCCTCCTTGCGGCTGGCATCGAAGAGGTCAAAACCGGTGGAGACAATAACTGCATCGGCCTTCTCTGACGTGCCACCTGAAAGGTTTACCTCAAGGCCGCTGATATGATGCCTGATCTTTTCAACAGTGGTCTTTGTGATGATGCTGATGTTACGGTGTTCAATCCTTTTTCTGAGGTAACTTCTCACTTCCTCCGCCGGCCTGCGGTCAGGGAAGAGGGCATGCCACTGCAACAGGTGGCCGCCCGGCTCGTCACCCTTTTCCACCAGGGTGACACGGTATCCCATTTCCGCAAGGGTACCTGCAGCCTCCATACCGGCAACACCGCCCCCGGCAACCATTATGTGCAACTGTGTACTTTTCATTCGTTTATCAGGTTGGCAGGCTCAGGCAGCCGCGTCCCATCCTTTGCAAGAAATCTCTCTGCCGGATCTGCCTTGATACCCATCCTGCGCAGAAGGGGCATCGACTGAACATTATGATACTGCAGGCCGAGCTCCCAGGGATTGTACCCCATTACAAGTCCGGCCAGTTCTTCATAGGTAAGTACCGGAATACCCTGACCATTTTTCCCGTAGGTGATGCCATCCATCTCCTTTATCGTATACTGCCAGCGGTCCATGAACATGGCACAGCCCGGGCAATTACCGATGATAAGGTCAGGCTGGTAAGGTTCCATCGACTCGAACTTTTTTCTGGAGGCGGAAATCGAATAGCCCCTGTTGGCCTGCACCAGGTACTGCCTGAAGCCGAAGCCGCAGCAGTGACGGCGCTCCGGGTAGTCAATGATGTCACCGCCCCAGGCTTCAACCATGCCTACCAGCACATGCGGGAATTCTGCTCCGCCAATCCCCGACTTCGGGAACATCTTTGAGTAATGGCACCCGATATGCTCTACTACCTTCAGAGGCTTGCCGGTGCTTATGTCAACAAGGTTGTACTTTGCCTTTCGGGCTATCTGGTCACGGAATTTGTAGATTATATCACTGGCATGAGATATTGTTTCAGGGATTTCGAAAGTGCGACCGGTGGCCCTGTACAGATCTTCACGGGTGCGCTCAAGCGTTTCCGGGAAATGCTTCCATGTCTCAAGGATCTCAGTATAGATGCCAAATGAGGTGACGCATGAAATGGCAATATTTTTATATCCTGCTTCCGTTGCCAGGGCGAAGTGACGGGCTACAACTGTCTGGATTGTTTCGAAGGGTACAATATCGCCGTGATATCCAATGCCGGTACAGGTTGTATGTCTCGGATCCTCAAACACATCCTTGCCAAGGTCATCACGCATGATCTTCAGGAAACACTGCTCCGAGCCGGCAAAAAATGTCTGCCTGATGCATGACCTTACATAAAAGAAATGATCATCAGGTATTTCCTTCTGGTACTCTGCCCAGATCCTCTTCTTACCTTCGGGTTTCATATAAATCCTTCCTTACGTCTTCCGGTTCACTCTGGTGGCAGCCGTTGTCGGCAGTGACCACATGCCGGAAATATTCGAAGTCACGTCCTTCCTTTTTGAACTCCAACCCCATCTCCCCGGCCTTCTTCTCAGAAGCTGTCTCGATTGCATCATAAAGATCCTTGCCGCCTGTCACTTCAAAAATGCTTTTCAACTCATTGAGCACATCATCCGATATGCGCCTTGTAGGACCTTCCTTCCCGTTCAGTTCGCCTCCGAGGCGTGCGAGAGAATCATCAAGATGATTGTAATAGTGTTCCCACGCCGGGCCCTGCTCCGGGTGAGCCTCAGGGTCAACGTCATATGAGACAACACAGTATCCATGTTTAAGGACATTGTCACCTACGGTACGCTTGAGGGCAAACTGCTGTCTCCCCTTTTCAGATTCGGTGAAGTATCCGAGTTCCTGCGACAGTTTGCGCAGGGCCATGATCACCAGCCCGGGAGTATTGCCCCTTGGACACCTGGTCTTGCAGCTCATGCACTGGCCACAGTACCAGATGGTCTCACTCTTCAGCAACTCCCTTATAATTTGATTGTTGCGTGTCTGCACAAGATCCACAACCCGGCGAGGGTCATAGTGGTAATATTCGGCTGCCGGACATATGCCGGTGCAGATTCCGCAGTTCATGCAGGCATTCAGTCCCTCATCGAAACGTATATCCTGCATCAGCCTGGCATAGAGATCTTCCATAAGTTCTTTTGTGGTCCTTTTTGGGAAGTTCAAAATTAGCAATGACTTACGACGCCGGGAATGGGCTTTTAGCCCATTTTTCCTGAGTATTTATACTTAGGATAAAGGCAGGAGGCAAGAGGCAATAGGCAGTAGTGTTGGCAATGACAGACCGTTGGGCCATAAGCATTGTACATCAGCAATTGTCACAGGTGGAGATTTGCTGCAGGCCTTTAACCAATGTAGCACAACGGCATTTCCCGCTATCTCCCAAACAGTGCACTGATCACGCCGTAATTGACCCTGCAGTTCTCAATGCGGACGTTTTCGGCCAATTGCATCAACACACGGTGCGCTTCGTCCGGCGTCGGGGCCGGACCTGTACCCTTCCAGTAATCAATGATTTGCTGGTACCCATCCGGCACCGTCACATTCATGATACCGCTTTCCGAGTCAAGCTTCTTGAGCGTCCACCATGCCCAGCCGATGCTGTCAGCCTCAAAAAGCTGAACAGCCGACCGGTACCATTCATTGTTGTTTTCGCCTGACTCACCCATCCATAACGGAACATTGTGCTCACTCCTGATATCCAGGAACTGCTGAATGGTCTCAACAGCAGCCGGGCTCCAGTATTTGTGAAAACTGTAAACCATGTTGTCGTCCCACGGTGGGGTGAGTCCACTGAAATCTGTTGCAAAATGATTG
>DAIDJT010000097.1 GCA_027451265.1 Bacteroidales bacterium
CATCTGTCATGGCCAGGTCAGCCAGCGGGCTGGTTGGCTGGTTGTCATCATTGGAAAGGTTCTCTGTAGTGATGGGCACCCCGTCTACGACATACAGAGGCTGGTTGTTCGCAGAAACGGATGATGACCCGCGTATCCTCATTTTAACCGTTTCTCCAAGCTTGCCGCTGGCCTGCTCGATAAAGACCCCCGAGGTTTTACCCTGGATGGCTGATTCAAAGCTGGCCACAGGCATCTCGGCAATGCCCTTTGTTTCAACTTTTGTGATGGAACCGGTAAGTTCTCTCTTGATGGCAGAACCGTAACCGACAACAACCACCTCGTCAAGGCCGACGTCGTCAAATTCAAGCTCTGCATCAATTACATTTCCGGCTCCTACTGTAAATTCACGGGATTTCATTCCCACGAACCTGAAGATCAGGATGTTTCCTGGCTCTGCCTGGATGGAGTATTTCCCATCCGTGTCGGTAGCTGTGCCAACCGTAGTTCCCCTGACAAGGACAGTCGCACCGATAACGGGCTGCCCGTCACTCTTGTCCCTGACCACACCTGTAACAGTTTTCTGCTGTCCGATTGCTGAAAACAAAATTGTACAGTAGATCAGACCTGTTAATAGCAATTTCTCCATTTTTTTAATAGATTAGATTAAAATATTAACTATACTCAGGAAAGACCTCTAAAAAGTATAAATGCCGCATTTAGATACGGGAGAGAATTGTGAATGTTATGTTAATGTGGGTTAAATACCTGCAGAAGTGCGGTCGCAGGCAGGCACTTACATACTAAAGAAAGAAAAGTTTACGTTTCCGTAACTCCTGTGTTCCGAGAACCGCTCAGTATTCTTAAAGTCCATTGATTTCGGATGTTCAAGAATGAACAGGGTGGAGTCATGGACTGCTCCCGAGGCCATCACCTTTGCGGGAATTTCGCCAAGCCACCTGAGGGCATAAGGGGGGTCGGCAAATATTATATCATACTGCTTATGGCATATTTTCAGCCAGTCGCGCACATCAAGGCGGTGTACCCGTGCCCGCCCGAGTCCCAGGTCTCTCATCGTTCTGCTGATGAATTCGCAGCTGCGACGGTCTGTTTCGACAATGTCAATATCTTCGGTTCCCCGTGAGGCGAACTCATAGCTGATGGCTCCTGTTCCTCCGAAAAGATCGAGAAGTGATACCGATTCAAAGTCGTACCGGTTGTTAAGGATATTCATGAGGCTTTCGCGGGCGAAGTCAGTGGTAGGCCTTGCCCTGAACCCTGACGGGGGCTCAATAAGCCTTCCCTTGAATCTGCCGCCGATTATTCGCACGAGGCAGCAGTAAAAAGGTTAAGCCAGCGATGCAGGTGAATCTCGTTCATGACATAACTGAAGCTCTGCCTGATGGCAGGTGAGGCGAACCTAATTCCTGATGAAAAGTTCAGCAGGGAGATGTGCGTTTCGCTGTAGGGCTCTACCATGCCGCTGACGTGAATTGTCTCCTCGTGCCGGATGCCTTTCCTGTCAAGAACGCTGAAAAGGAAATAGGCGCCGTCAAGAGGTGATGATATTGCAAAGCTGTTGCAGAAGGTGAGATTTCGCTTTTCTGCTATCAGTACAGTGACGAAGCTCTTTTCATAGTGGATATGAATGTAGCACTCGTCCGAATTCCGGCATGCCGAAGAAACATGCCCAAGGAGGGGTTTTGTCTGGTGCCATGGCGTCACGCTGCTCCAGCGCTTCGATATTATTTTAGTTACATCTTTACCGGGGGAGAAGAGTATCACCGCATCAGGAAAAGTGACAGTGTTGGATAAGATTTCTTCACCGGCATCGGAGCCGAAGCTGAACCTGTAGTAATCTTCCCGCAGTCCAGGTTCATAGACCGGTGCCGGGATCATTGCAGAATTGGGTGAGGGGGTCAGGATCCGGATTTTCCGGTAGCGTCTTCTTAAGAAATCATCAGAGTCAATAATCTCCTCAAATGTACGGGGTGCACTTCCCGAAGGATCTTCCAGGGGATAATGCCTGAGCATTACATACTTTCCCCGAAGCAGGTCGAGCACGGCAAGAGATACACCCTCTTCAGAAAGCTCCAGTGTAAGATCGTAATTGTCGGTCGCGTTTATGTCGAGGGACTCGTCAATGAGCTCCAGGGGATATATCTGCGACGTGGTCATCAATCCTCCCAGTTCCCGGCATTGTTATTGGGCACCTTGACATCACCCACCTTCATGCCCGGGAATCCCGTGATCTTGGTTCTCTGATCGTTATAATTGACAACAAGCTGCCTGTCAAGATCACCGAGGAACACATCATTCAGAACATAAGCCTCAAACACGTTGACGAGCACCATTGAGGTGGTCATGACCCTGCCGGCTGACATCTTGAATTCAGTGTTTTCCATTCCGGGGACAAACCTGAGCTGGTCAATCGGATAGCCTTTATCAAATATTGAATCACGAACCGGAATGTAGCTGGTGTCACGGCTTATGAGCCCTTTTTTGACGGCTTCTTTTTCTGTGTTAATGCCAGAGGCAATCATCTCATCAGTCAGTGCACCCTTCTTGAAAACCAGTGGCAGGGAGTCAGTCTTAAGGAAAGTGATGAGGGTGTCAAAGCTCCCGGTGTAGTATCCCTTGACGGATTTGAATGCTTCCTGGGCAGTTCTGATATCAATAAGTCTCTCTTTAATTGCAGTCTCCCTTGCGGCTTTCTCCTTGTTGAAACGTATAGGCTTCATAATGCTTTCAAGAAGAAACCAGGCCAGCACAATAATGATAATTGTAAATACGATGTTGAGAGCCGTTTTCATGACATTAATGATCGATTGTTGAATAACTTTGTGCAAATTTATAAAAAAAGCAGACTGATATCCGGTTTGCAGAAATAAAATGAGGCAGGAGAATATCCATAATCTGCTCACCAAAAACCTGGGGTACCTTCCCACGCAGGATCAGTCTGACTGCATGCGCCTGCTGGCGAAATTCGTTGCTGAAAACACGAACGATGTGATCTTCCTTATGACCGGATACGCCGGGACGGGAAAGACGAGCGTCATTGCTTCCCTGGTTGCGACGCTTACCACGCTGCGTCAGAAATCTGTTCTGCTTGCCCCTACCGGGAGGGCGGCGAAGGTGCTCAGGTCTTACACCGGCATGGAGGCATATACGGTCCACCGGAAGATATACAGGCAGAAGTCGGCTACCGACGGTGTCGGGAAGTTTGTCCTTGACCGCAATCTGCATAAGGAAACCTTCTTCATAGTTGACGAGGCTTCGATGATACCGGACGAGTCGTCTGAGGGATCAATGTTCGGGAGTGGCAGGCTTCTCGAAGATCTGCTTGAGTATGTGTACACGGGAACTGACTGCAAGCTGATACTTGTTGGTGATGTGGCTCAGTTGCCGCCGGTAGGGTCAGTGGTCAGTCCGGCCCTTGACGAGAATGTGTTGCGGGCAACTGGTTTTGCCCTGGAAATGTTTGAGCTCCGCCAGGTTATAAGGCAGAGCGAAGGATCGGGGATACTGATGAATGCCACAGCCGTGAGACAGCAGGTAAGTGACGGCGACCTGTCAGTGCCGGAGCTGACGCTGAAGGGGTACAGTGACATCATGCGCCTGGGAGGCGCAGAACTCATTGACACCCTTACCGAGGCCTATGACAGATGCGGTACTGACGGTGCCATAGTGGTGGTGAACTCCAATAACCTGGCCAACAGGTATAACCAGGGCATCCGCAACAGGGTCTTCTTCCGTGAGGAGGAGATAAGTACGGGAGATATTATCATGGTCGTTAAAAATAATTATTACTGGCTCAGGGAAGAAGAAGGCGCCTCATTCATTGCCAACGGCGATATTGCGGAGGTGCGCAGGATAAGGCATTTTGAGGAGATGCACGGAATGAGGTTCGCGGATATGACCCTGTATTTCCGTGATACTGAGCTGGAGCTGGATGCCAAGGTTATGATTGACACCCTGATGATGAGCACCCCGTCACTGTCACCGGAAAAATCGCGTGAGCTCTATTTCGCTGTTCTGGCTGATCATCCGGGAATAAAATCAAAAAGGAAACAGTATGAGGCGGTGAGGGATGACCCGTACTACAACGCACTCCAGATAAAGTTTGCCTACGCGGTGACATGTCACAAGTCACAGGGAGGACAGTGGGAGAGGGTTTTCATTGACCAGGGGATGTTCAACCGGCAGGAGCCGACAATTGATTACCTGAGATGGTTTTACACTGCACTCACCAGAGCCACGGATAAAGTATACCTGGTGAATTTTCCGGACAGTTATTTCAGGCAGGCTGTTGGCAGTACCAGCCCGTAGTACCAGTCTGCGGCCGGCAGCAGAGGCCGGCAGCCGATGTTACAGGCCTGCGGCCGGCTGTATAGGCAGGAAGCCGGCAGTGTGATGTTCGCCGCAGGCGGTGCTAAATGGATGGAAGGTATAGACTGTTTGCAGAATTCTCTGTGTATATTTGTATAAGACATTCAATTTTACTGCCATGAAATCATACCGTAAGGAATTCTGGATTGAGACGCTGCATCGCAGGGATTATGTAAATATTACGCGTCAGGTGGAGAAGTGCCTGGAAGAGAGCGGCATCAAGGAAGGGCTGCTGCTCGTTAATCCCATGCATATAACAGCCAGCGTTTTTATCAATGACGACGACAGCGGGTTGCATAACGACTTCGAGGAGTGGCTTGAGAAGCTGGCTCCGGAGAACCCGCACTCACTGTACAGGCACAACAGCTTTGAGGACAATGCCGATGCTCACATGAAACGGCAGCTAATGGGGCGCGAGGTGGTAATTGCAGTAACAGGCGGGCGCCTTGATTTCGGACCGTGGGAAAAGATATTCTACGGAGAATATGACGGGATGAGGAGGAAACGTGTCCTTGTGAAGATAATCGGAGAATAAGGCAATAGACAGTAGGCAGTAGCGGAGATTTCTGTAATACAGACTGTTAAGACCTGAATCCTGCATAAAACTGCATGCAGTATGCAAAATTCACTGTTGCCTGTTGCCTCTTGCCTACTGCCTGCTACAGCTTCATGTCCTTAATAACGGCATCAATCCGCTCATCAAGCTGCCGCCACAGTCCCTCAAACTGTGAAGGGTTATTCATGGCAGTGCTGGTGCTGAAATAGAACTTGATTTTAGGCTCAGTGCCTGAGGGGCGCACCGATATCTTTGTCCCGTCTTCGAGGAAGAACTGGAGGACGTTTGACTTTTCAAAGTCGAGGGGTGTCTTCCTGCCGGTGGCAGGGTCAGTGGAGACGAGCAACTGGTAATCATCAATCCTTGTAACCCTGCTTCCTGCAATTTCTGAAGGCGGGCTTGAGCGATACCCTTCCATCATGCTCTTTATCTCCGCTGCGCCCTCGGCACCCTTTCTGACAACGTTGACAAGCTTTTCACGGAAGAGGCCGTATCCGGCATAAATATCAAGCAGCAATTCCCAGAGTGATTTACCATGGTCAGCTGCCCATGCCGCAGCCTCGGCAACGAGAGAGCATGACGCCACACCATCCTTGTCCCTGACGTAGTCACCGGGCAGGTAGCCAAAGCTTTCCTCCCCTCCGCCGATATATTTTTCCTTTCCCTCAAGATCGCGCATGAGTGCAGCAAAGAACTTGAAGCCGGTGAGCACGTTATAGCACTTCACACCGTTCTTTTCCGCTATCCGGTCAAGAAGGCCCGACGTAACAATTGTCTTGATTACATATTCATTTCCCTTCAGGTCACCCTTCTCTTTTTTCTGGGAGATTATGTACCATGTCAGCAGGGCGCCGGTCTGGTTGCCATTCAGGAGCACGAACTCGCCCGAGGGTTTTCTTACTGCTATTCCCAGGCGGTCAGCATCAGGGTCAGTGGCCATCACAAGGTCAGCTTTTTTCTCATGTGCAAGGTCAAGAGCCATTGCAAGTGCATCAGGTTCCTCGGGATTGGGTGAACGCAGGGTGGGAAAATTTCCGTCAGTTATGCTCTGCGCTTCAACAGGATAGACATTCCTGAAACCGTACATCCGGAGTGCCTCCGGTACCATTTTGTAACCTGTCCCGTGGAGCGGGGTATAAACGATTCCCATGCCGGCATTTCTCCGGATTATGTCAGGATTGATGCTAAGTTTAAGTACCTCGGCCAGGTACTTTCTGTCAGTCTCTTCGCCGAGCATCAGAATCTTGCCTTGATCACCCCCGAGTGCTATTTCTGAGACAGACCTTATACTGCGAACCTCATCTATGATTCCCCTGTCATGGGGTGACACCACCTGTCCGCCATCGTTCCATGATACCTTGTAGCCGTTGTACTCCTTCGGGTTGTGCGAGGCTGTGATGATTACTCCGGCGTCGCATCCGTACAGTCTGATGGCATAGGAGAGTTCAGGTGTAGGTCTCAGTGACTCAAAGAGATATGCTGTAAAACCATTTGCAGTGAAAATATCGGCTGCCACCTTTGCAAAATAGCTGCTGTTATTCCGGCAGTCATAAGCTATGGCTACCTTTATGGAGGAGGGATTTGCGGCATGTTTCTTCAGGTAGTTGGAGAGTCCCTGTGTTGCCATGCCGAGGGTATAGCGGTTCATCCGGTTGGTTCCGGCACCCATAATGCCGCGCAGGCCTCCGGTGCCGAATTCCAGGTCCTGGTAGAAAGCATCGATGAGTGCCTTCTCGTCGTGATCCATCATATGTTTCACCTCGCTGCGTGTAGGTTCGTCAAACTCTTCTCCGAGCCATGCTGAGGCTTTCTGCCTTATTTCTTCGATGTTGATCATATCCTGTTGATTTTTGAGATACAGTTGTTAAGGCTTGTCCGCCAGTGCGGTATCCTGAGGTTGTAGGATTCCTTTATCCTCGTCTTGTCAAGTACACTGAAAGCAGGCCTCCTTACCTTTGAGGGCCATGCTGAGCTCCTGACGGGAATGACTGAGCATTGAGACTCCGCCTCCCTGACGATCTCGGTGGCCAGGTCGAACCAGCTGCAGACGCCCTCATCAGAGTAGTTAAAGATGCCCGGAACGAAGTTATGCCTGTTGCGGATCACTCCGCTGACAATTTCCATTATGGCTGCCGCGAGGTCGGCGGCGTAAGTGGGTGACCCGACCTGGTCGAATACCACGCTTATTTCCTGTGCTGATCCGGCCTTCCTCAGAATTGTCTTGACAAAGTTGTTGCCGTATGAGGAATAGAGCCACGAGGTTCTGATTATTATGGTGTTGGACCATTGAAGGGCAGCCTTTTCCCCTGCCAGTTTGCTGCGGCCATAAACCGAAACCGGAGATGTTGCGTCATTCTCGGTGTAAGGCACGGGACTGTTGCCGTCAAATACATAATCGGTGGAGATATGTATGAGCCTGCAGTCTGTACCCCTGAGTGCATTAACGATATTCTCAACACCTCCTGAGTTTATCAGTGTTGCCAGGCTCTCTTCGTCCTCTGCCCGGTCAACGGCAGTATAGGCTGCACAGTTAATGACCCATGACGGGGCATTTGCCTCAATGAATGCTTTTGTGGCACCGGCGTCGGTTATGTCAAGCTCGGCGGTATCGGTGAAGATGAATTCATATCCGCCGTAACGGGCTGACAGTTCCCTTATCTCACTGCCCAGCTGTCCGGATGCACCGGTAACCAGTATGGTTGTCATTCACTGTAGATAAAGTTTGTGGAAATATCTTTAAACAGAGGCTGTTTAATGTCTTTCGGGCTGATGACCGGTATCTCGCCCTGCAACATCCATTCAATTCCCAGGGCCGGGTCCAGTGCGTTAATTCCCCTTTCGTGTGCGACGGAATAAGTATTGTCACACTTATACAGCACTATTGCCCTCTCACTGAGGACTGAAAAGCCATGCGCAAATCCTTTCGGGATCAGGAACTGCAGTTTTTTCTCCGAATCGATAATCAGGCCGAACCACTTTCCGAAGGTGGGGGAGCCTTTTCGTATGTCAAGGGCAACGTCATATATCCGTCCCTCTATCACCCTTATCAGTTTTGCCTGTGCGAAGGGTTCCTCCTGGTAGTGAAGGCCGCGGATCACACCCCTGGTGGAGCTTGATTCATTATCCTGAACCGGTTCGTAGACTATTTCGTTATTACTGTATTTCAGTTTGTTATAGCTCTCAAAGAAATGCCCGCGGGTATCATAGAAGACATCAGGTTCAATAATAAGCAGGCCCGGGAATTCAGTCTTGTTTACTTTCATTGTCAGGCCTGTTCGTTTGCCACTTTGAGGAGGTACTGTCCGTACTGGCTCTTGGCAAGGGGTTTTGCAAGCTCGAGAAGCTGGTCCCTGCCTATGAATCCGCTCTTGAATGCTATCTCCTCGATGCATGAGGCGCTCAGCCCCTGTCTCTGTTCCAGCGTTGCAATGAAATTTGATGCCTGGAGCAGACTGTCAAATGTTCCTGTATCAAGCCATGCCATTCCGCGGCTCAGCAGTTTAACCTCAAGTTTTCCTTCATTGAGATAGAGCCTGTTAAGGTCAGTTATCTCCAGCTCTCCACGGGGAGAGGGCCTGAGGCTGCGGGCACGGGCAGCAACCGTGTTGTCATAGAAATATAATCCCGTGACAGCATAGTTCGACTTGGGATTCTGCGGCTTTTCCTCAATTGTTATTGCTTTCATTTCAGAGTCAAATTCAACCACCCCGTAGCGTTCCGGATCGTTGACGGCATAGCCGAAAACAACGGCACCTTCCTTCAGCAAGGCAGCCTGCTTCAGGATGCCGCCGAAACCATGGCCATAGAATATGTTGTCACCCAGGATCATGCAAACATTGTCATCGCCGATGAAATCCTCGCCTATGATGAAGGCCTGTGCAAGTCCGTCAGGGGATGGCTGTTCGCGGTATGAAAAATTCATTCCAAGCCTGGTACCGTCACCCAGCAATGCCCTGAAGCTCGGCAGGTCGCGAGGCGTGGAGATGACCAGTATATCACGTATGCCGGCAAGCATAAGTGCTGACAGCGGGTAATAGATCATCGGCTTGTCATAGACGGGAAGCAGCTGTTTGGAGATGGCTTCGGTAATGGGGTGAAGCCGGGTGCCGGACCCGCCGGCAAGGATTATCCCTTTCATAATAAATATTTAGTCATATAAATGACAAAAA